>DCBP01000022.1:2860-17386 GCA_002314055.1 Prevotella sp. UBA1104 | reverse complement strand
AATTTTAACGAACTATTGATATCTGTATCAGTACTAAATTTATCAATAAATATCTCTGTTTTTGGCAGAAAGAGTAACTGCTCCTCCCCTGTCAAGGGGAGGCGGGGGAGGGGAATAACTAAATCAGAAACTTCAGTATTTATATATAACATTTGCAAAAAGCAAATGAATACTATTCAGAAACTTCAGTAAAGAGCAACAACAGGTCAGTCGTTGAGCAGTCGTCTGCTGAAATATCTCACCGGATACCACACGGCAAGGAATCCCACGGCAATGACAGTAAGGAACACCACTGCAACATCCTCCGGATGAACGCTTACGGGATATGCATCAACGACAAAAGTGCCGCTCGACTGTCCGAGAGCCACCAGTCCGTATTCCTGTTGCAGCCAGCAGAGGAGCAATCCAACAAGTATTCCCAGGACAGCACCGAAAAAAGCAATCAGTCTGCCTTCAAAAAGGAAGATGCTGTAAATCTGCCGGTCGGTAGCCCCGAGATTTCGCAGCGTTACCACATCATTCTTCTTGTCGATGATAAGCATCGAGATAGAGCCAATGATATTGAAACTTGCCACTATAAGGATAAACGTGAGGAAGATATAGGCAATGAATTTCTCTACCTTCATGATGCGGAAAGTGTCCTCCTGCTGCTCATAGCGGTCGAGCACCTTGTATTTCTCTCCTGCAACCTCCTTCATCTCCTGCTTCACCTTGTCGAGATCGCTGCCGTTCTTCAGTCTTATCTGCAGCGACGACAACATCCCCTGCTGCTCAAAGAGGGAGCGGGCGAACGATATAGGTGCCAGGACGTGGTCGCGGTCGTATTTCCCCTGTTTCACCATAAACACGGAACCTGGTGATATCAGCGAGTCCACAACAAATCCGTCGGCAGGATTAGCCATATCGAGCTGTCCGTTTTTCCGCGGTGCATAAATCATCAGCGAGCCGTCCCAGTTAGCATTCATTCCGAGCGTTTCGGCGAGCCGTACGCCCACGGTACCGAAATTCAGGTTGGCGGCATGAAGCGAGAAATTGCCGTCGCCATAAAGAATCTCGTCAATGCGCGACATCTGTTCGAAGTTGTCGTCAACCCCCATCAGCGTCACCATCGCCTGTCTACCCTTGTAAATGGCGAGAGCCTGGTCTTTCAGGCATTCCGTTGCAACCTCCACCTCCGGCAGGGCCTTAATTCTGGTCAGCACGGGGTCGTCGGCAGGTGCCGTCTTTCCCTTTGCCGGCACCACCTCAATCTGAGGATCGAAAGAGGTGAAGAATGTAGCCACGAGGTCGTGGAACCCGTTGAATACGCTCAATGTAACCACCAGTGCCATGGTGGCAACCGCCACTCCGGCAACGCTGATGCCGCTTATTATATTAATGGCGTGAGTACTCTTCTTTGAAAAGAGGTATCGGCGCGCAATGTAAAAAGGGAAATTCATAATCCACTATTTTTTCAGCAGCTCGTCGATATGCTCGATATAGTCGAGCGAGTCGTCAATGAAGAATCTCAGCTCCGGAATAATGCGAAGCTGGTTTCTTACGCGCTGTCCCAGGTCGTAGCGCACGGTTTTCTCGTTTTTACGGATATTGCCGATAATCTCCTCTCCCTTTTCCGACGGGAATATGCTGAGGTATGCCGTGCATATACTCAGGTCGGGACTAACTCTAACTCTCGTTACCGACACCATCACGCCGTGCATCTGGCGGGTCTGTGCCTGGAATATTATACTCAGCTCCTTTTGCAGGAGTCTTGCTATACGGTTTTGTCTTGTCTCTTGCATTTTCTTATTTTATTACTAATGAAGTATTTTATTTGTAATTATCAACTCTTTTCCTCATTGTAACAATGAAGTTTGATACAAAATTAGGAAAAATATTTCAGATATAAGAATTTTGCCGTTTTTTTATACATAAATGAACTATGCCGAATGGTTTGGCAGGAATGCAAAGGAGAAAAATAATAAGAACAAAAAAGGAAGAATAAGCATCTGATAAACGAAATACTACTAATAAAAATGGCAAGGAATAAAAATAAAACATACATTTGCTCGTTATAAGAAAAAAAGTACATTTATGATAAAGTCACTGTCTATACTCATGCCATCATACAACAATACGTGTTATGACTTCGTGGAAGCCCTACACAAACAGGCAGAGAGTATCAACTGCAGCGAATTCAAATACGAGATTATCGTTGCCGACGACGGATCTACGGATTTATCCGCCGTAGAGCAGAACACAAAAATCAACGAACTCTCTAACTGCAGATATATAATAAGGAAAGAGAATGCGGGCAGGGCGGCTATAAGAAATTTCCTTGCACGACAGGCTAAAGGCGAATACCTGCTTTTCCTCGACAGCGACAGACGGGTATGCAGCAACGATTTTATCAGTAGGTATATGGAACTCGACGGAGCGGAGGTGGCATGTGGCGGACTGCGTATCGGCGGCGATGCCGGGCTGCTCAGCCACAACCTGCGCTACCGCATGGAGAAAAAATATGAACCCCGCAATACCGCAAGCCTAAGGCAACAGAGGGAATACCAAAACTTCAATACCTCGAATTTCATTACCCGTCGGGATATATTGATAAACATACCCTTCGACGAGCGTTTCCGACGCTATGGCTACGAAGACGTGATGTGGGGAAAACAACTACACGACAATAATATCCGCATCCGGCATGTCGACAACCCGATAATGCTCGACGAATTTGAAACGAACGACGACTTCGTGAGAAAGATGGAGACCGGAATGCAGACGCTACACCAATTTAAAAGAGAACTCCGCAACTACTCCTCTGTTATAAAGGCAGAAGAGAAACTCAACCGACTGCATCTCACAGCATTATACAAACTAATCTTTAATGCCAGTAAAAATTTCATAAGAAAGAATCTCGCAGGCAAACACCCCGCCGTGCCACTTCTCAACATTTACAAACTCGGCATATTCATTAATATAAAATAGCAGAAAAGAAAAATGACTGAAGACAAAATATCTGTAATCGTAGCAACATACAACCAAGAAAAAACAATAGGAAGAACTCTCGACTCCATCATCATGCAGCAATGCCATCTGCCAATAGAAATAGTGATAGGCGAGGATTGTTCAACCGACTCTACACGAGCCGTTTGCGAGGATTATGCACAACGTTATCCACAGGTTGTGCGCCTTATGCCAAAGGCTCCCAACAAGGGGATGATACGCAACTACTACGACTGTCTGCTTGCCTGCCGCGGGAAATATATCGCCGACTGTGCCGGCGACGATTTCTGGACTGACAAGGAAAAACTGGAGAAAGAGTCGAGGATTATGGACGAGAACCCGTCGGTTACGCTCGTACATACCAACTGGAGCTTCTACAACGAGGATACCCATAAAACGGCATTAAATACATGCGTCCCCTTCCCAGCACCAATTACCCATGGAAAGGAGATAATAGAATCTGTAATAACACAGACCAAGGCACCAGTAGTACATACCTGCACCTCGCTTTACCGGGCAGACGTAATAAAGAAGTGCTATTACGAAGACCCCGACCTTTTCAACAATCCCGACAACGGCTGCGAAGACCTGCAGCTCGTATGCATGCTCGCAGCAAACGGCGACGTGGCATACCTGTCCGACAATACGCTGAACTACAGCGTAGGCCATCCCTCAGTATCATGCCAGCCAGACGAAGAGCGCCAGTTCCGCTTCGTAATCCGCACCACGCGCCTCTCGATGCTCCTTGCCCATAAGTTCGGCATAGACACGGAGAAAACCCGGAAACATTTCTCCAACAAAGCCTTTGCGCTGCTTATGCACGCCTTCCGCAGCCACGACAAGGCTCTGAAGAAGGAGGCAGAGGAATTCATGAGGGAATGGAACATCAGGGATGGAATAAAAATAAAAGCTGCACGACTCGTAATGTCATGCAGCATTATATGGAAATTAATGTTAGAGACAAGAAAAGTTTTTGTTAAACTGAAAAAGTAATTCTTAATTGAGGTTCCGGATTTAGTTATTCCCCTCCCCCGCCTCCCCTTGACAGGGGCGGAGCAGTTACTCTTTCTGCTGAAAACTGAGATATTTATTGGCTAATTTAGTAACTAACAGATTTGGTAACAAATAGATTTAGTAATGACAAATATGTAAAGCTATGGCAATATGGGTAACTGAATAATTTAGTAACTAACAGATTTAGCTATAACAAATATGTAAAGCTATGGCAATATGGGTAACTGCTCCGCCCCCGGAGGGGGAGGCGGGGGAGGGGAAGATTATAAATTCTTAATGGTTTGAAAAACAACCCATACTTCATTCTTCATTTCTTCATTTCAACAACGTTACGAAATAAAGAATCAAGCCGTTTACCCACAACATCAGGCGAAGCCATTCCGGCAACTTTTTCCGAAGCCAGGCGGCAGGCGTTGGTTCCCTCCTTGCGAAAATCGCCAATGGCACGAGCCATCGCCACGGCATCGTCAACCGGCACTATACGGCATCCCGAATTAATTCTAACACTCTTCGGCACACAGTCGGTTGTTATCACCGGCAGTCCGGTACTCATAGCTTCGAGCACCACCAGCCCCTGAGCCTCCTTGCGTGTGGCGAGCAGCATACAGTCGCTTCGGTATAGGATGTCGATTACCTTCTCCTTTCCAACCTCGCCGTAAAACTCAACAACATCTCCAACCCCACATTCGTCAGCAAGTCTCTTTGCCTCATCAGAATCAGTAAAACGCCCAGCCACAAGCAAGCGAACCCTGTCGCCAGTAGCCTTGCGGTATTTTCCCACGGCATCAAACAACACGTCATATCCCTTTCCGGGAACAAAATTGGCGATGCAACACAACACAAGCTCACGGTCGGCATCAAGCGGTATTCTTTTTTTATACTTAAAGAAATCCGTATCGATAGTGTTCGACACCTCCACCCATTTGTAATCCCTCCCAAAGAACGGAGCGAGATCGTCCACGAGTTCGGCAGAAACGGGAACAACAAGGTCTGCCCTTCTGTAAGCCTCGGTAATCATCGGCAACTGCCACGCCTCATAAATGTCGCGTCCATATTCCCTCTTCAGTAATACCGATGACAGATGCTCCGTCACGACATACGGCACTCCGTATCTCTCTCCACACAGCATTGCCGCATATCCTGCCCATTGACAGCAGTGAGCATGTATAATATCAGGCTTGCCGAACTTTTCCACATACTTATCCACAAGCTTTTCCACAGCCTTCACCCAATGCATGGCGCATGCTTTCGGAAAGAACGGTATGCCGCGCAAATCCTTTCTCATTACCTCAATGCCGTCAACCTGGGTCGTATAAGTGCCAAGGGGCGCCTTTAGGTATAGTCCCGGCGACAGGCGTGCGCTCATGTTTATACATGCCGCTATGCGCACCGTATTGCCCTGCATGGCGAGAGCCTTTGCCTGGTCTACACAGAACATGCCGCCGTATGGCGGAAAGAATGAAGGAAGTTCGAGTATATGCATATTTTAAATAATATAAAGTTTTTAAGATAATACCATAAAGTGTTTAGGATAATACCATAAGTGTTTAAGATAATACCATAAAGAGGTTAGGATAATACTATAAAGTGTTTAGAATAATACCATAACGCATGTTAGCGATTTCTCTTTACCATCCGCAATACAGCCGAAAGCAACAGCAGTCCCGGATATGTATCGGCTAACGAGGCAAAGATATAATATTTAAGAGTATAGCGTTTTATCGGCAACGGGAAGAGTCCCCTGCCTTTAAGTTCGCTGAGTCTCGAGCGCAGTTCCTGCCATCCCCGTCTGCTTGTTATGATATTAAATATATAGTCCATGGTGAGTTGTCTCACCCGGCGTTCCATCGCCATATAGTCGTAAAAATAGAGTCTGCTGCATAATTCCCACAGTCCGAAAATTATATCCCTTTTATCGTCGAGACGTTTCAGTATATGCCCGTCATCCTTTTTAGTTGTTATAGAACCGTTGCGCAAGGTATAGAAATACGCCGTAGCGTCGGTATAAATAAGTTTTTCGGCATTTATCACCACGCGTGGAGTAAAATCCTCGTCCTCGTGGTATATTCCAGCCTTGAACCTTATATCATCGCCAATCAAAGCTTTTCTGAACACATATCCACAAGCCGAAGCCCTTAGGTTATGGTCCATCATGAAATCCGTTCCGGAAAACAGTCCTACGTACGGTTTTTTTTCCACAACCGCCCGTTCATCTTCAGTATGCCTGAACATGAGCATGTCGGCACGTGTTTCCCTCAACTTATCCACACACTTGTCATACACGTTGGGGATAAGTCTGTCGTCGCCGTCGACAAACTGTATGTATTCTCCCGTAGCAGCCTCTATACCTGTATTGCGAGCAGCACTCAGTCCGCCGTTCGTCCTCCTTATATAAATAAGGTCAGGACAGACATCACGCAGCTGCTTGCTAACATCCTCCTTAGAGCCGTCGTCAACCACAATAATCTCCCTCTCGCCGCTATCCAGCGATACGGCGGCAACACTCTCCACACACCTTCGGATAAGGTCGAGAGGGAGATTATAATAAGGAATGATAAAACTAACAAGCGGCATACCTATGACAGCTCAAGCATTCTCTCGATAGGTTTCACTGCCTCACGTGCAATCTCTGGAGCAACGTCAACCGTAGGCCACTCATATTTAAGAGCATTGTAAATCTTCTGTAGAGTGTTCATCTTCATATAGTCACACTCGTTGCAAGAGCATCCCAGAGAGCCCTCGCTAACTTCCGGCGGAACAGGAATAAAGGTCTTGTCTGGACACTTACGTGTCATCTCGTGCAGGATACCAGCCTCGGTGGCAACGATAAACTCCTTCGTGTCGCTTTCGATGGCATGCTTCAGCAATACGGCAGTAGAACCTACCACATCGGCAAGCACCACGACAGGACCCTTACACTCCGGATGCACCAATACCTCAGCTCCAGGATGCTCCTTCTTGAGTTTTACGATCTCGGCAGCCGAGAAACGTTCGTGCAC
The DNA here is from genome assembly GCA_002314055.1 of Prevotella sp. UBA1104. GTDB lineage: Bacteria > Bacteroidota > Bacteroidia > Bacteroidales > Bacteroidaceae > Prevotella. Next base: position 10,388 of record DCBP01000022.1, on the reverse strand, counting down.
ATGGCAACCACCGTTCCAGAGGAGCATCTGTCGTCCCGTCACGCTGTTAATATAAGAGCCCAGGTTATAGTCAGGACCGAAGATAATCTTCTCGTCCTTCGGGAACGTATCAACAATCTTCTTGGCGTTGCCGCTCGTAACCACCACATCCGTCAGCGCCTTAACGGCAGCCGTGGTGTTGACATAGCTCACCACCTTATATCCCGGGTGTTCCTCCTTATACTTCTTCAGGTCGTCAGCCTTACACGAGTCGGCAAGCGAGCATCCGGCATTAAGGTCAGGACAGAGCACGAGTTTTTCAGGTGAAAGAATCTTGCAAGTCTCCGCCATGAAGTGTACGCCACACATCACGATAATGTCAGCATCCGTATCGGCAGCCTTTCTTGCCAGTGCGAGTGAGTCGCCGATGAAGTCGGCAACATCCTGTATGTCGCCTGTCGTATAGTAATGTGCAAGGATAACAGCATTTTTTTGTTTACACAGATTTCTTATCTCTTTGCTCAGGTCGATGCCTTTGTCTACCGGTTCATCGATATATCCTTTGTCGATCCACTTTTTATCCACATTCATATTATTATTATCTTTTATTGTTTTTAAATTTAAAATAAAACTATGTATTGTATGATGTGCCGTGGATATGTTTATAACTTTCTTCTGTTTTTCTTGCATATTTGCTTATCAACATCTTGTTATGGCTTATCTACAAGTTATTCATAATGTTTGTTATTGTGTTTCAGATTGAAACACTGTTTATCCACAATATCCACATTCGGTGCAAAGGTAATAAGTTTATATCTTTTGTTGATAAAAAAGCGTGGAAAAGTTTTTAATTTGTTGCTCATAACCCTGTGGATATCCACCTATGCCGTGTTGCCTTCTTTGCTTGTGTGGATAACGTACACTTTATCAACAGGGTTTTACACAGGTTTTTGTGGATAACTGTGGATTACTTTTTCCTATCTATGGAATGCACTCTTGTGGTTGTCTTCGGGGAAACCATTTTTACTTCCTGCGGGATAAACATCTTAACTTGTATTATTCATTGGATAATGTATATTATAAAACGCACCAAAGTATACATTATGAATAATACAGGTTAACATACATATTATTATGGTTTTGGATTTAGTTATATGGATTAAAAAGAATAAAATGCATGGATTTATTTTTTTCTACAATTGCTTTACATTACCTTTGCAAGGTAATTGGCTTGAGAATGAAATAAAAAAACTTGCATGGCTTACAAAATAAAATTTATATATATAATTTAATTACTTTATTTTATTATGAAACATTTTTACTTGAAATCATTGTCATGCGCCATCGTTGCCGGCACAATGACTACCACGGCTGTTTATGCTGCAGACAATGCCACTGAGGGAAAAAACGTGAAAGTGGCTGTTGAGGAGAACTATGGCGACTATATGTCGGGAGGTAGCGACCTTTCTACAAAAACTGTGTATCTATACGACAGCAACAACCGTTTACTGAGGAAGATGAACATCGATGCTGCAAACAACGAACTGATGCAGTATTTCAGCTATGAGTATAACGCTCTCGGACAGCTCATATGCAACTTCTCGCAGTCGTATATGGAGATTGAATCGGGCAGATGGGGACTCGCCGACCCTACGGAAAAAACCGTTTATGAATATGACGATAAGGGCAGACTCATTGCCGAGACTGGAAACCAAAGCTATAAATATGAGTATGACAACGACAACAATCTTGTGAAGAAAACCTTGCTCATGCAGGGATTCGACAATGAACTTACCGTGATGCAGACTATTACATACAGCGACTTCGTGGCTCCAAACTGTCCGCAAAAAACTGTATCAGTAGGTGCCGAGGGCTTTGCGTCATACGACTACCAGGGTGAACTGGAATACGACAAGAACTTCAACCTGCTGAAGGAAACTAACTATACCGTAAGTGGGGAAAACAAAACATTCCTCAACTCTACCAGATACGTTTATGACGAGAGTGGAATGATGACCACCAAGGTGCGCCACAGCTCATCATCCATCTACGATGAAAACTGGAACGAGATAGGTAAAAAGGAAGTTCCGGTAGACAGCGTGGTATATACCCGTCTTGACGAAAACCGCGTGAAGGAGCAGAGCTATACCTATAATGATTATGACGAGGAAACTCCATGGAACATTAGTCCTACATTCAAAATCACCGTGAGCCGCGAGTTCGACGGTACTTTGGCTGCCAAACTGAATGTTGAAACCGTAGAGGGAGAGAAGAACACAAACAAGGTAACCGTTATTCCGGCAAATACCGCTGCAGAAGGTTATGAATACGATATATACCGTGACGGACAGAAGATTGCCACTCTCGACCCGAAGACTGCCCTTACTTATACCGACAGCAAGCTCTATAACGGCAAGCACGAGTATTTTGCACAGACCGTGAAGACTGGTGATGCTGCCGTAGAATACAACATCAGCGACATTGCTGCCGTTGAGAACAAAATCGACTTCCCGGCTCCTACAAATCTGCGCGGCGTGAGCAAGGAGGTTACTTCCGACAACAGTAGCATGAATATTGCGTGGGATGCTCCTAAGTATACCGCCGACATGGAGTTCCAGGGTTATAACATCATCGAGGCTGGAGAATATGGCGACAACAAGGTTAACTATGAGGGTACCGTTAGCGATACGAAATATAGCGTAGACATGTATAACTATTATACGGAGCGCAACCTCTATATTCAGGCTGTTTACAAGCTCGGAACCGCCAACAGCGAAACGAAACTTATAAAGATGGACGACCTGGGTGAGGCTTCGGCTATAAATACCGTAAAGTCTGTTGCCGGAAATGTGAACTATGCCGATGGCATTATCACTACTGCAGAGAGAGCAAAGATTACTCTGCACGACATGAGCGGAAAGAAGGTTGCCGCTACCGAGAATTCCACTTCGCTCTCTATCGCAGATCAGCCTTGTGGCGTTTATCTCGTTAGCGTAGAGCGCGACGGAAAAGTATCAGTTTTGAAAGTTCGCAAGTGATTGAAAGATTATCAAGTGATTGAAAGATAAAAACTGAACCAAATACGAAACTTTACAACGCACATACTACTATGTATAAATCAATTTCAACGATGTTGAAGGCTTCGGCACTTTTCGCCTTCTCGCTTGCTGCCATTAATGTGGCAGCACAAGACGAGACGACAATCTATGGAAGTGTCGTTGCCTCCACACAGTGGCAAGACAATACCGGTCCCGGCATCTACTCCTTCAGTTCTAAGTCTGGTGGCTTCACTCCCGTGAAGATAGACAACCGACTTGCTGCACAGGGTGGTGGCGTTTATGCAAAGGGAAAATACTATTCCATAAATGCCGACACGCGAACACTAAATGTATATGATGCCGATACCTGGGAATTGCTTTCGTCGAAACCAGCCACCAATGTAGCTCTCGACCTTGCCTACGATCCTACTACCGACAATATTTTCGGCTGTTTCTCTGAAGGAGGAAAACCTGTAATAGGAACTCTCGATCCGGAGACGGGAGGATATACGTTTATTTCAGACATAGAGAACACACTGACCGTATTGGTATGCACAACCGACGGTCAGCTGTATGGCGTGAGCGGTTCGCATCTCGTGAAGGTGAACAAGGAAACCGGTGTCTTCTCGTTTGTTGGCAACGTGGGTATTGAGGCAATGTATGCACAGTCGGCTACTGTCGACCCTACCACGGGCAAGTGTTATTGGGCATCCATGGAGGCAAACATGTCGTCGGTGCTTTACGAGATGGATCTGACTACTGCACAGCTTACGCAGTGCAGAACATTCACCGGAATGGAGGAGATAACCGGACTTTATATTCTGCCGCATGTTGCCGACGGAGCACCTGCGAGGGTGACCGACTTGAAGGCGACTTTCGAAAAAGAAAGTACTACAGGAACGGTTTCCTTTACTATGCCGTCAACGACAAAGGCTGGCGGTAAGCTCTCCGGAAATCTGTCGTATAGGGTAGAGGCTGGCAATGAGGTGAAAACCGGAACAGCTACAGCCGGACAGAAATTGTCGTTGCCGCTGACAGTAAACGAAGGACGCTGCAAGATTCTCGTAACTACAAGCAACACCAGTGGCGAGAGCGAGCGTACTGCAATATCCCTGTGGGTTGGAAAAGACACGCCGGCTGCCGTTACGGGAGTTAAACTGCAGTATACGAATGATAATATGCTCGGTCTATCGTGGAATGCTGTTGAAAAAGGCAAAAACGGCGGGTATATTGATGCCTCTAAGGTGAGATACCGCATTGTGCGCCAGCCTGATAATACTGTTGTGCAGGATAATTATCAGCAGACACAATATTCTGAGACTGCAAGTAGCACAACTCTTGCCAAGCGCTGGTATGAGGTAACCCCGTATGTTGACGGCGAGAGTGGCGATACGGCAGTATCCAACAAGGTGTTCGTTGGTCCGGGAAAGGATGTGCCTTACTCAGAAGACTTCAGTTCCGATGCTTCATTCGACTACTTCACCGTTCTGGATGCCAACAACGACGGCAAGACTTGGTATAGAAGTGGCGACGCACAGACTGCACAGTATGGCGGCGATGCCACGCAGAAAGCCGACGACTGGCTTATTCTGCCACCGCTGAAGGTGAGCAAGGCGGGCTACTACAAGCTGTCGCTTCAGGTGCGTTGCAACTCTGCCAATCCGCAGCTTCTGTCTATCGCCCTCGGCAGTCTGCCGGAAACGAAAGACATGAATACTGTGATATTGCCTGAGACAACAGTCGACACGAAGTTTGAGACGAAGACTGTTGAGGCTAAATTCGGAGTAAAGACCGACGGCAACTATTTCTTGGGTATTCATCTGGCGAGCAATGCTCTTATGCATTCCTTTGATATCGACAATATCCGTGTGGAACAGATTACCTCAAGCGATGCCCCGGCACAGCCAGCTAATCTCATAGTGAAGCCTGCAGCAAAGGGTGAACTGAAGGCTGAAGTGGAATTCTCTATGCCGGAGAAAACCATTGCCGGAGAGAATGTAGGCAAGCTGACGAAGGCTGAAGTTTACCGTAACGGCACTCTTCTGAAGAGCATAACGGATGCTGCATCACTTGTGGCTGGAAAGCGGACGGTGGTAAAAGACGAAAGTCCGCAGAACGGATTCAACAAGTATAAGGTTGTGGCATACAATGCCAGTGGAACAGGCGACGACGCTACCGTTGAAACCTATGTTGGCATTGACACGCCGGCAGCTGTAGAGAATATCGTTGTGGATGAAACAGAAGACGGCACCGTGGATATCAGTTGGGCGGCACCGCAGACTGGAGTTAACGGAGGATATATAAATGCCGAAAATCTTACGTATAGCGTGAAGAGAAACGGATGGCTCGAGATTGAAGGAACTCCAGGCAAGTGTGAAGTGAGGGATGTTATAGACGATCTTGGTGATGGCCAGCGTACCATCGGCTATACCATCACCGCTACGTCGACTGCCGGAACCAGTGTAGAGGCTTACTCGCCATATCTCTCCGTAGGACGTCCATACGAGACACCTTTCGTAGAGTCGTTTGCCAAGGGGCGTTCGGAGTATACGGAGTGGACTTCTTTCCCGGTAATGGGAGAGCGTAACTGGAGTCCGTCGAATAATACCGATGCTCAGGATGGCGACAACGGATATATCTCGTTCACCAATGTAGGCAGCGAAACGGCAGACCTTTTGCTGATGTCGCCAAAAGTGCGTATCGACAATACTGTTCACCCAATTCTCTCGTTCTACACCAAACATTCTGCCGTAGACGACAAGATGCAAGTGGAGGTTCATACCCATGATGGAAAGGTGGTTGATGTTCTCGATGTCGACCTTACCGCTGCCACAAGCGGATGGGAGAAACACGAGGTTGACCTGTCGGCTTATGCACAGTATCGTTATGTGCAGATTGGCTTCCGCACTGACAATGTAGCGAAAGATGATATGCTGTATCTTGACCGCATATCGGTTGTTGACCAGCTTGACCATAACCTTATGGCTGTTGGCTTGAAGGCTCCGCGCAGCATAAAGGTTGGAATGGAGAAAACGGTAACAGCCACTGTAAACAACGTCGGTATGCAGACGGCAAGTGGATATTCGGTGAAACTCTATAACGGCGACGAACTCCTTGACGTAAAGGAGGGCGCAGAGGTGAAAACCGAAAAGTCTGTAGATATAGACTTTACCGTAAAACCGGAGGTAAGACAGCTGCCTGCACTTAATCTCAAGGCGGTTGTGGAATATTCTGCCGACGAGAACCTGAAGAACAATACCGCCAGCATAGAGGTGCCGCTCGTGGCTCCTACTTATCCTGTTGCTACAGGACTTACCGGACAGTGGCAGGACAATGCCGTGGCTCTTACATGGAATGCTCCAGATTTGGATAATCTTGAGCCTGAGGCTTCTGTTGAAGATTTTGAAAGCTATGAGGCTTTCACGATAACCGACTTCGGAAAATGGACAGTAAACCACGTGGACGGACAGGACTATTCTATGGAGTTCATGACAAGCGACGGCAAATGGATTACTTATCCTCACAGTGGAGACGGAATAACTTTCCAAGTTATTGACCTCCCGCAGGTTAAGGCTACCGAGGCTGACGGATGGAGCTCCGTTTCGGGCAACAAGATTCTTATAGCGCCTTATACCGGCAGCAATAAGGACGACTGGTTTATATCGCCTGAACTCTACGGCGGCAAGCAGACGGTAAGAATAAGTGCCAAGAGCCTTAACAACTGTGGCTACGGACTGGAAAATCTTGATGTTTATTACTCTACGACGGGCAAGAACCCTTCAGACTTCGTTTCGGCTGGCATAATTAATGAATTACCGGAATACTGGATGGAATATTCATTCAATCTGCCCGACGGAGCAAAGTATTTTGCCATCCGCGCCAAGGATATAAATTCTGCGCTCTTTATCGACGATATCGAATATATTCCGCTTGGAGCACCGGCTCAGCAGTTTGTCGTAAAGGGGTATAATGTATATAGAAACAGTGAGCTACTTACTCCTGCCCCCGTTGCCGTGGCAGCATACACAGATGCAACAGCCTCTCCGACAGGTAATTATTCTTATCGCGTCAGCGTGGTTTACGACAAGGGCGAGTCTGATTTCTCTTTACCGTTTACCATCGGTGAAACCGGCATTGGCAATATTGCTGCAGAGGAATTGCATATTACCGTGGCAGCCCATCGCATAATGATTGGCGGCATTGCCGGAAAGCATGTATTGCTGCTGTCTGTAGACGGAAAGCGCGTGGCTGACTTTGCCGGCAAGGATAGTGCAACTGTCTCTCTGCCAGCGGGATATTATATTGTCAAGGTAGACAGCAAGGCTGTGAAGGTGTTTGTGCCGTAAAGCCATGATGCTATAAATTTTTTATTGAAACAAACAACAAGAACGACAGATACAGCAGGTGCAACATTCTTATAGAATTAAAAACTCTAACCCCCCAATGTTGTATTTGTTGTATCTGTTGTTGTTTATTCTTCTTTCTGTTTTCATATTCTCATATTCTCATAT
>DCBP01000022.1:0-2812 GCA_002314055.1 Prevotella sp. UBA1104 | reverse complement strand
TTCTCATATTCTCATATTCTCACCATAACCATATAGCATGCGGTTCCCACAGCTATCGACAGCATAAGATTGCGCCTCCATAGGTGTACAGCCAGTGTGGTAACAACACCGGCAATCTGCGAAACGGCATCGGGAGAGAAGAAAACGCTGAAGAACGAGGGCTGACCGTCTAAATCCAAAGTTACCGCATTGCGAAGACAGTATACCACGAGCAACGCAAATACTGATGCAGGCAAAACTTTCCCCAAATATACGATATATTTCGGTGTGGGCTTTCCCGGCCGGAAGAGGAGGAAAGGCACGAAGCGAGTCAGCATGGTAGCCAATACACCGCAGGCTACGGTAATTATCTGTTGAGTAACGGTCATACTGTGGCTCCTTTCTTTTTGTTGCGGATAATGGTGAGGAAGAAAAGCATCATTGTCATGCTCGGAAGGATAAACTTGTCGGCTCCGAAGATGATAAGGCATAATGATGAAATGGTGAGTCCTGACAGGGAACTGACGTGACTGTCCTCGCGCAGCCAGTTGTCGGCAAAGATGGCAGTGAACATTGCCGTCAGCACGAAGTCGAGTCCGTGTAGGTCGAAAGGAATCATTGCTCCGCACAATCCGCCCGCAGCAGCCCCCACAACCCAGTAAGTCTCGTCGAGCCACGTTATACACAGCAGATACCATCCGCGGTCAACGTTGGGAGGGATATGTGCAGAGCTCGTCATGGCAAACGTCTCGTCGGACATGCCGAAGATGAGAAAGAATTTCTTCCATCCCAGTCCTTTGTAGCGGTCGAGCATCGAGAGTCCGTAGAAAAGGTGGCGCGCGTTTACCATCAGCACCATCAAGAAAGTCTGTAGCGGACTGAAACTGCCCAGCAGCATATTTCCCAGCAGAAATTCCGCACTTCCTGCATACACCGTTATGGCGAGCAGCATAGGATACACGAAACTGAAGCCCAACTCGTGCATATATATGCCGTAGGTCAGTCCTAAGAATCCGTAGCCCGCCATGATTGGCAGCGAGGCATGGAATGCGTGTTTTAAAGCTTTTGTTCTTTTCCCCATATTCAGTAGTGCAAAGTTACTCACATTTCATGGAAAATGCCTTTTCATAAGTAATGAAACCAACAGTAGGAGAGTGAAAATAACACATTTGTGGTATGCTGCAGGATGGAGAGAGGAATATTACAAAGCTGTTACATTTCCTTTTTTTTGCAATATGAATGAGAGTATAGCGTTATAAGTAAAAATAACAGTTATGGGTAAGTTTATTATTGCATTTTTTCTAATCATAAGTATAAATATATCAGCTCAAACCGATAGTTCTTCCACAGTTGTCGACTCTCTTCTGCCAATGACGGAAACACCCGTGGAAAAGTTAAATACTATCGACAGGTTTACACACAGCAAACTGTTCCGGTCTACTTATATCAGCGTACCGCTCATAGTGGGCGGACTGATTGAGAAACATCAAGACACGAAATTCCGTAAGCTACGCAACGATTTCATGCCCGAGTTCCACCGCACGCTCGACAACTACACCCAGTTTGCCCCTGCGGCTGTGATGGTGGGAATGAAGGCTGCTGGCGTGAAGAGTCGCTCCTCGTGGGGCAGAATGCTGTTGAGCGACGCACTGTCTACGGCATTGATGACGGCAACAGTACAGGGACTGAAACGCTCTACCAACGTGGTGCGCCCCGACGGCTCCGACAACCATAGCTTTCCGTCAGGACATACGGCAACGGCTTTCATGACGGCAACGATGCTCAGCAAGGAATATGGATATAAGAGTCCGTGGATAAGTGTAGGCGCTTACAGCGTGGCTACGGCAACGGGACTGATGCGCATGGCGAACAACAAACACTGGCTCAGCGACGTTATGGTGGGTGCCGGTATAGGAATTATGGCAACGGAATTCGGATATTGGCTTGCCGACCTTGTATGTAAGGACAAGGGACTGAATATCAGGGAGAAAGCAAACACCAACGACGATATAGACTCGGGGAGAAATTCCTTCCTTTCTCTCTACATGGGCTTCAATCTGCCACTGAGCAAATATGATCTCGATGAAAAAAATGTGTTCCAGACTTCTACCGGAACGACCATAGGTTTGGAAGGGGCATGGTTTGCCAACCGGTTTATAGGCGTAGGTGGAAGGGCATCGTTTTCTAACCTGCAGTATATTGTGAACAAAACCGATGCACCGGACAAGACCTTCAACTATTTTTCGACAATGGTGGGTCCCTACTTTTCATTACCCGTCACGAAGCGCTTTTCTATAGGCAGCAAGCTCATAGGAGGCGGCGTGTGGTATCCCAAGACTACAATAAATGGAATTCCTGTAGGAAACAACCATGGCTTTTCGTGCGGCTCCGGACTGTCGCTGAAATATGCCGTACACAATAGTCTTGCAGGCAGTATCTTTCTCGACTACAATATTCAGGCTCCGGCAAGCCATGGTAGTCGCGAATACATGCACGTCATGACGCTTGGAGCAAAGGTGGAACTGAGGTTGTAGAACACTGTGAAGAATGAGCAAAAAACTGTCGAAAATCCTCAGAAAAATCCAGAAGAAAGAAACGGAAAGAGAAAAAGAAACTTTTCCCCCTGCACCCCTTTATAAAGAAAAAGATAAAGAAAAAGAAAGAAGGAGGCAGAGAAGAGGAGGAGAAAAGAAAAAGAAGGCGACTTCTGAAAACGACCCCAAAAGAGCATAAAAAAACAAGCCGTTCGGAGCGTTTGGGGCAAACACCCGAAGCGTTTGGGCCAAACATCGACAGCGTTTGGGCCAAACATCAGAAGCGTTTGGGCTAAACA
>DCBP01000004.1:10809-45593 GCA_002314055.1 Prevotella sp. UBA1104 | reverse complement strand
CTTATCCCGAACTGGGGTATTTAATTGTACAAATATGGATGCTTATTTGTAAGGTCTAGCATAACAATAACAAGCCAAATATAGATGCTCATAACTCCATTATTCGTTTTCGACAAAAATGGATTACTAACGGTAAAAATGTGATGTACCTTGCAGCGGCACAAACTTGTCCATGGTAACAGCCTTTCATTTATAACTCGGTATCGTATTCGTCAAATGTTAAAAAACAGCCCAAATGCAAAGATTTTCAAAATATAATTCGTTAATCTCAACAACTTTTTTTTATCTTTGTAGTCAATATTTGACAATTCTTACAAAGAAAAGTCTATCGGTTTTTCATCTAACCTTTGAATATAACATTGGAAGATAATACCACACAGCCTCCAACGGCTGACGCTTCATTGTATAATGGGCAACCTACCGACACAGGTTCATCGTGTCCAAGTGTAAGACTTACCTCTTGCACGCCCTCCATCTCTACGAACGAAGGTGGGGTGTCGGTAGAGAATGTGCCTTCCGAAAACAGTCAATGGTTTGTACTGAGAGTTACATATGGACGTGTTGTCAAGGCAAAAGCATTTATTGAGACTAAAGGATTGGAATGTTATGTTCCTTTGCGATATAAAGAGGTAAGGAAGCAAGGAAAGAGACGAATCATAACAGAGCCTCTCATCCCCTCCTTTATATTTGTTCATGCCTCAGCAGAACAAGTTGACTCACTTTTGCAAGATAAGAATATCAAAGTTCTTGAAAATAGAGCTTTGTTGAGTTACTATTACGACCACACTTCACATTGTGAAAAAGCGCCAACCAAGAATCCTCCACTTGTCATTTCAGAAATTGCTATGGATAATTTCATCCGCTTAACCTCGATACATAATCCTCATATCATCCCTGTTACTTCGGAGAACATCAAATATAAGTTAGGGGATGAAGTCGTAATTATAGAGGGTGAGTTTAAGGATATACATGGTAGAGTGACAAGGATTGCAGGACAGCAGAGAGTTCTGGTGGAACTCTTTGATGGGTGCTTGGTGGCAACGGCGTACATACCAAAGGAGGCGATGGATTTATATAAAAAAGTTAATTGAAAATATGGCAACTTGGAAGCATACGGAAATTAACATAGACGGAAGGCTTGTCAAAGCACAAGCTCCAATCATAGTGTCAGCAAGTAGAAGTACAGATATTCCTGCTTTTTATGCAGATTGGTTTTTCAAACGCCTTGAAATAGGTTTCTCTGCATGGACAAACCCATTTAATGGTGTAAAGTCATACATCTCCTACGACAAGGCTCGTTTTATTGTTTTTTGGTCTAAGAACCCAAGGCCTCTTTTAGACTATCTACATATACTTGAAGAACGAAGCATCAAGTGCTATGTTCAATTTACGCTTAATGATTACGAAGCTGAAAACTTGGAGAAAGTTCCATCTTTGGAAAAGCGTATTGAAACATTTAAACTTTTAGTAGATAAATTAGGAATAGGTTCTGTCGTATGGAGATTTGACCCGATGATTCTTACTGACAACATTTCTATTGACGATTTGTTATGCAAAGTAAAAAATATTGGCGACCAACTAAAAGGCTACACAGAGAAATTGGTATTCAGCTATGCAGACATAGCTCTTTACAAAAAAGTAAAATCCAATTTAGAGAAAAATGGAATACACTACCAGGAATGGACTATTGAACAGATGGAAGAATTTGCAGAAAAATTATCTGTCATGAATAAAGACAGAAATTGGAATTATTCGCTTGCAACTTGTGGAGAAAAAATTGATATCAGTAAGTACGGAATAGAACACAATCGCTGTATTGATAGTGACCTTATAACACGAATTGCTTGGAAGGATTCTGAACTAATGCGTTTTATGAAGGTTAAAATAGAAAATATTCCAACACCTTCTCTGTTTGATGATGCACAGATTCCACAAAGAGCAATTCTGCTTCCAAATAACAAATACTTTATTAGTGTACACAAGAAAGATTCTGGACAACGTGAATTTTGTGGATGCATGGCTGCAAAAGATGTTGGCGAATACAATACATGCCCACATCTTTGTGAGTATTGCTATGCTAATACGTCCAAGCAATTGGCTCTCAATAATTGGCGGTGCCACCAAAACAATCCTTATTCCGAAACTATAACAGGGAAATAGTTATGACATATTCTGAGCAAATACAAAAATGCCAAAGTATCGATGATATAATAAGCATTTGCCACGAAGCAATACCTCAACAACACAAGGCTAAGCCTTGGCTTCATCCCGAACTTAATCATGGCGTCGATTTACTGTCGTCCGACGAAGCCCTCAATTGCTATATGTCCGCATATGGGGATATGCATGTAACAAAATGTCGTGCAGCTATGCAGAATTTTCCATTTCAACAACTCCAAGGGAATATAGAAATTGTAGATTGGGGATGTGGACAAGGAATAGCTTCTGCTACAATAATTGATATTTTAAAGCAACGCAATTTGCTCCGCTGGCTACGAAAAGTCACTTTGATAGAACCTTCTAAAAGAGCTCTCCAACGTGCAATTTCAAATATAAAACAATTGACACGCAATTCCATTGAAATAGATGCAAAGAACAAGTTTCTTCCCTCAAAAGGAATTGACGATGAATATACATTATCCCCTATTGGATATAGATACAATTTAATTGTTCACGTATTTTCCAACATATTAGATGTATCAACGATAGATTTAGGAGCAGTTGCTCGGATGGTAGCTTCTTCACATGGTAAACATTTTGTTTTGTGTATTGGTCCTAAAAATAGCGCAGCATATAGAATAGAAAAATTTTGCTCCGTATTTGTTAATCAAGAATATTTTAGCCAAATAGATAGTGTGTGTTATGGAAGAACCAAGCGAACGGGGCATTTGTTTACTTGCATGACAAGATGTTTTAGTTATAATGGAACACCTATAGATTTAAGTCGTTTGGCTTTGATACAAGAAAAACATGAAGAGGTTTACAACGAATATGACCTTAGACTACAAATCCAAAATAAAGTTCTTTCTCCACAAAAGGCAAGAGTCGCATGAAGATTGGAGAACATACTATCCGTTGATGACATAATGTACATTGATGCTGTCATCAACGAAATTTCTGTAGATTTTATCATAATGCGCCCCAACAAAGGCATATTTCTCATTAATATGTTTGAGGAAGACTTGGAACATTGTAGATTTGTTGAAGAAAATAATGATGCCTCAGCCCAAGACAAGCATTCTAATTATAAGAAGGATAATAATAAAAAAGAAATATTGGCAAAAGATCATAAGTACCAGAATCCAATAGAACTCATTAGTCTTTGCCAAACAAGTATCAAGGATGGCATCGAAGAACTTTTAGTTAGCACAATAGAAAATGTCAAAAACTTCAGTATTATAAAAAAAATGGTTGTTTTCTCCGAAAACTCGATAGAAGAGGTAAAATCATTCTTTGAAACTAAAGTAAACTATATTAATTACACATACATTTATGGTAAAGAATTTATTGAAGACAGAAATGTTTCATTAAGCCTCTACAGTTCTATAAGTTTTCTTACTAATAATAATGTTTTTGACGATGTTGTCAAACACAAATTGGCAAAGATAATATCCCCTTCTTGGCATTCATATCAAGAAGGGCGTGTAGGTATGCAACCTATAGGACCACAAAGAAAATTGTCTGAAAGCAATAGTACGCAACAGAAGATAAGTGGAGTTGCAGGTTCAGGAAAGACACAAGTACTTGCATTTAGAGCAATAAATGCGATGAAACGAACAGGGGGGAATGTTCTTATCTTAACCTACAATATTACATTAGCAAATTATCTGAAGTTTAGGCTTTCTGAAATTCGTGAAGATTTTTCATGGGAAAAGATAGATATATATCCTTATCATCAATTTTTTAGGATACGTGCAGCAGAATGCCATTTACATGTAGATTTTAACTCATACGAGGATTCCAATTTCTTTACGGATGCAAGAAATCACAAGAAATACGCTGCCATATTTATTGATGAAGTGCAAGATTATACTACAGAATGGATTCGTATTGTCATGCAATATTTTCTCCTTGAACCAAATGGGGAATTTGTTGTTTTTGGAGACCCGAAACAGAATGTCTATCACCGTCCTTTAGATGCAAAAGGTGATATTCGTTTAGGTGTTATTGGAGGTCTATGGAATCGCCAATTAACTACAAGTCGTAGGTTTACCAATCCACGTTTGGCGAACCTTGCTACAACATTTCAAACTCGATTTATGCCGGATCACCCCACCGACAAAATCTCAGTAGATAATAATTTTGAAAATACTCTTAATTTTCAAGTGTTTAATTATATCGACATAAGGTCTAATTGCTCACTTGACACCTTAGTTGACCACATCATTAACATTATTTCCAATGACAATAATGAAGCGAAAGATTTTGTTGTTCTTGCATCGGCAACCAAACTTTTACGTCTTATAGATGCTTGTTATCGTCAACGAACTAATGAGCAAACTGAAACGACATTTATTTCAACAGAGATGTTCGAAAAATTGAAAAAAAATCATAAGATTACAGATGACAAACCTACTGATTGGAAATTTCATAGAGATTTTGAGGCTTTAGAACGAACAAGAAAACGTTTGTTTACAACGGATAAACGTTGCTTGAAAATATCTACCATACAGAGTTTCAAAGGTTGGGAGTCCCTTTCTGTTATCGTTATTTTAGAAAATGATTTCATATCAAAAGAAACCAATTTTGACCCCATGTCGCCTCAAGCTATATATACAGCGATTACTCGTGCAAGGGAAAATCTGTATATGATCAATATAGGCAACACATTTTATCACAATTTTTTCTATAATCAGTCGCTATGAATAATTTTACTAAAATTGAGCAATATGCAATCATTAAAATATTATCATGCATTATGAAAGCTGATGGTATAATCGATCCTAAAGAGGAAGAATTTATGAATCAAACATATAATGACTTTGCTATAACTGTAAGCGATTTGGAATACATTTCGAGCATTGATGACATCCAGGCAAATAGTATTGTTCGTAGTATGACAAATGAAAAGAAAAAACAAACACTGTCTCTATTAGTAGGAATGGCTAAAGCTGATGGTTTTATACATCCAAAAGAAAAAGATATAATAAGTCAAATTTTGTTTGCATGATAATCAAAATTTAAATTAAGTATAAACTCTTTTAGCAAGAACTAAAAAGATTTATTATGAACTATAATATTATGAAACCGATTCTACATATAATTGAAAGAGATAGCCTTTTCGGTTTAGCAAATAACTTTGGAATAGAGGTTGTTGAGTGCGTTTATGACCATATAAAACCATTAATAAACGGAAAGTTCATTGTCATCAAAGATAAAATGGCAGGAATTCTTGACAGCGATGGGAAAATTCTTTTTTATCCTCAAGCCAACCGAATACAGTATATCAAAGGTATCGATATTTTTCACTATAAAATTAAAGACAAATGGAGTTATTTTACCTTTATAAATGGTGCTGCATATTATATATCCGTTGACAAAATAAGATTTGACGAAAAACTTCGGATTATAAATGTATGGAAAAATGGTTTGCTTAAGGTATATAATGACAAGTTTGTGGAAATATCAACAGGTTACGAACAAATAGAACCAACTGATTTGCAACGAAATAACAGTAGGTTTTATTTAGGTAAGAAAAACGGTATGTGGGGTGTTTTTCGAATAAAAAGACAACGGAAACATGCCCTTGAAGCTATTGTCATACAAGAAGCCGTTTACAGAGATTCGGAAGCAGCATTGCTTGCTTTAAAAAATACTGTTCTCAATCATAGGAGAATAAAAAATATCACAGCAGCAGAAAATAAAAAGAGCAACAATTGAAATCAAAGCGATATGAACATAGCAGATCAAATACGTTTAAAACTCCAATTGAAGGAGAACTCGGAAGTAGAATACAAATCAGCTGCCGGTGGCTTTCCGAAAGCTGAATTTTGGCGTTCTTTCTCAGCATTAGCCAATACAAATGGTGGAACGATTGTGTTGGGAGTGAAGGAGAAAAATCATAAGTTCACACCAGACGGTCTTTCGGAAGAACTTGTTGCCAAATACAGAAAGCAGTTTTGGGATGATGCACACAATAAGTCGTGCGTAAATATTCCTCTGTTAGTAGAAAGCGACATAGATGAAATAAAAACAGACGGAGGGCAATGTCTACTAGCCTTTAGAATACCTCGTGCACCATATGACTTGCGCCCCATTCACCTTACACTTACCCCATTTGGGCATACTTATAAGCGCAGGGATGAGGGTGACTATCTCTGTAGTGATGATGAAATAAAGCAAATGTACTCGGATGCCAATAACATGAGAGCGTCAGCAGACTCCCGAATTTTAAGAGGCTATTCTATTGATGACATTGACATACCTACTCTGCATCAATATCGTCGTGCATACGATATTAAGCATGAAAACCATCCGTGGACTGAGCTTAATGATAAACAGTTTTTGGAAATCATAGGTCCTATCGAAAAGACAGGGTAACATCTACAGAAGGGTTTACCGTTGCTGGAATGTTGATGTTTGGCAAGACAAACAGCATTACCGACCCAGAGTGCTGCCAAGAGTTTTTCCCAGACTTTCGTGAGCAATTGAGTGATGACCCTCAGATACGTTGGACCAATCGTATATACCCTGACGGAACATGGGAAGCCAACCTTTACCAGTTCTTCACTCGTGTCTTACCTTTATTACAGCACGCTTTGCCTGTACCATTCAGTCTTGACAATAACCAGATGAGAAATAATACCACCACAGCTCATGTTGCTTTGCGAGAAGCTTTTGCCAACAGTCTTATTCATGCAGCCTATACAGTGAGAGGCAATATTGTATAGACAGATACTTCGATCATATTGTATTGTCCAACCCTGGTACAATGCTTATAAGCATGGAAGAATACTATGAAGGAGGACATAGTGTATGCCGAAATCCTATTATCCAAAAGATGTTTGTATTTTTGGGTATTGGTGAAAAAGGCGGCACTGGCGCTGATGTTATTGCGAAAGGATGGAAGGATAATGGCTGGAGTTTGCCCACAGTTGAAGAAAAGAGTAATCCTGATAGAATAGAAACTATACTAAAACTATATAGAAATACTAAGAGTACTACGGAAACTCCTGCCGATATTACGGAAATGACTACGGAAACTCTTGCCGATACTACGGAAACTACTACGAATACTCTCTCTGCCACTACGAAAACTCCTACCGATACTACGGAAACTATTCTAAAAATAATCAACAATAATCCTAAGGTCACAGCAAAAGAGATTGCATCTGTATGCGGCTTAACAGAAGATGGGGTTGCTTACCATATCAAGAAATTAAAACAAAGAGGACGGTTGATTCGCATCGGAGGCTCACGTAATGGAGGCGAGTGGAAAGTAGTAGAATAATTCTTTCTAATATTTTTTGTTAAACTCAAAATTGAATTAATAATGTTATTAGGAAACAAAATAAAGTCTCTTAGAGACGAACAAGGAATACTGCAACGGCAAGTGGCTGCATACTTGGAAATAGACACTCCTATGTTCAGTAAGATAGAACGTGGAGATAGACGAGCCAAGAGAAGCCAAGTGCCTCAACTGGCTGAATACTTTCATGTTGACGAGAAAGAACTACTCACACTTTGGCTTGCAGATAAAATATTGGATGCCTTGGAGGGTGAAGAAAAATATAGCTTTAATGCTATAGAAATAGCAAAGGAAGAACTTGCAAAACATAAAACGTTATAATTGCAATCAAAGATGGAAACACTAATAGACAAACTCAAAGGTACTATATATGGTCAAGCCATAGGAGATGCACTCGGACTTGGCACAGAAGGTATGACCGACGAAGATATGGCATGGAAATATCCAAATGGTATTACTCACTATAGTGATATTTTTCAAGACCGTCATCGTAAAAGATGGAAAATTGGTGATTGGACAGATGATACGGATATGATGCTATGTATTGCCAATGCTGTCGTTAAAGATAAAGGTGTTAACCTTACGTCTATTGCTCAGAATTTCAAAGATTGGGATATGGGTGAGCCAATGGGCATTGGTGAAACAACTTATAAAGTATTGATTCTTGCTGATTATGTAGAGAAACCTTTTGAGGTATCTAAGAAGATTTGGGAAATGGGACATCGCAAAGGAGCTGCCAATGGAGGCTTGATGCGAACTTCGGTTGTTGGTACTTTTCCAAAAGCAGTAGAAGAATGTGCTGCAAATATATGCCGTCTGACCCATTATGATCCTCGTTGTGTAGGGTCATGTGTTATAATTTCCCGACTAATATACAGCTTGATATACAAGAATGTGGGGTTGTCTTATCATGAAATGGTAGGTATTGCAATGAAATATGATGAGCGTATTGTTGAGTTTGTCGATTTGTCTTTGTCGCCAGATATAAGGACACTTGAATTGCAAGATGAAGATTCTGTAGGCTATACATTAAGATGTTTGTCTGCTGCATTATGGGCTTACTGGCATGCAAAATCATTTACAGAAGGATTGCTTGCTGTTGTTAGAGCTGGTGGTGATGCTGATACGAATGCTGCTGTGGCATGTGCTGTTCTTGGAGCGAAATACGGATATGAAACTATACCAAAAGAGTATAAGGAAGGATTGATATACAGAAGCCAATTGGATTCTGTTATAGAAGAAAGGTATTTTGAAAAATGTTCATACAACCTAAAAGGTGCAGATAAACAATATCTCTTCACATCGAGCTGCCATATCGCAAAAGCTTAATTTAGCCAACATCTTGATATTTAGATATTTATAATTTTGCACCAATTAGGTGCAAAATTATAATCAAACACAAAAAAGCCCACAACTGATTTGTTTCCTTATCAGTTGTGGGCTTTATCTTATTTCAATTTAATAACTTCTCTTTTCAAGAGAGAGGAGCTTTGTTGAGGCTCCCCGTCGTCAGGAGATATTACTTAACCTCCTCGAAGTCAGCGTCCTGAACATCGTCGGCACCGTTGTTGTTACCGGCATTGTTCTGAGCACCGCCAGCCTGCTGGCCGTTGAAACCGGCACCGGCATCAGCACCCGGCTGAGCACCCTGTGCACCCTGATACATCTGCTGTGAAGCAGCCTGCATAACAGTGTTGAGGTTGTTGATGGCAGAGTCGATGGCAGCAACGTCGCCACTCTTGTGAGCATCCTTCAACTGCTGGAGAGCCTGCTCGATACCAGGTTTCTTGTCGGCAGGAATCTTGTCGCCGTTGTCCTTCAAGAAGTTCTCTGTAGTGAAAATCATAGAGTCAGCCTGATTCATCTTGTCAATCTTTTCGCGCTCCTTCTTATCATTCTCGGCATTCTGCTCAGCCTCAGCCTTCATACGATTAATTTCATCCTCGCTCAAGCCAGAAGAAGCCTCGATACGAATGCTCTGCTCCTTGCCAGTTGCCTTATCCTTTGCCGATACATTCAAGATACCGTTGGCATCGATATCGAATGTAACCTCAATCTGTGGAACACCACGGCGAGCTGGAGCAATACCAGTCAAGTTGAACTGACCGATACTCTTGTTCTGAGCAGCCATCGGACGCTCACCCTGAAGCACGTGGATAGTAACCTCAGTCTGGTTGTCGGCAGCAGTAGAGAACACCTCGCTCTTCTTGCAAGGGATAGTAGTATTGGCGTCAATCAACTTAGTCATCACTCCACCCATAGTTTCGATACCAAGAGTCAATGGAGTAACGTCGAGCAATACGATGTCGCCGACACCCTCTTCCTTGTTAAGGATGGCACCCTGGATAGCAGCACCAACAGCAACAACCTCATCCGGGTTAACGCCCTTAGAAGGCTCTTTGCCGAAGTAGTTCTTAACGAGAGTCTGAACGGCAGGTATACGGCTTGAACCACCAACCAAGATAACCTCGTCGATATCTGAAGTCTGGAGTTTAGCGTCGCGGATAGCGTTCTGGCATGGAACCAGACAAGCCTGAATCAAGTTGTGTGCGAGCTGCTCAAACTGTGAACGAGTAAGAGTCTTAACCAAGTGCTTTGGCACGCCGCCCTCAGCAGTGATGTAAGGCAAGTTGATTTCAGTAGAAGTAGAGCTTGACAACTCAATCTTAGCCTTCTCGGCAGCCTCTTTCAGGCGCTGCATAGCCATCGGGTCTTTAGAAAGATCGATACCCTCGTCAGCCTTGAAGCCATTAACGAGCCAGTCGATGATAACCTGGTCGAAGTCATCACCACCCAGGTGAGTATCACCATTAGTAGAGAGCACCTCGAACACACCACCACCAAACTCAAGGATAGAAATATCGAAAGTACCGCCACCAAGGTCGAACACAGCAATCTTCATATCCTTGTTAGCCTTGTCCACGCCGTATGCAAGAGCAGCGGCAGTAGGCTCGTTCACGATACGGCGAACGTTAAGGCCTGCAATCTGTCCAGCCTCTTTAGTAGCCTGGCGCTGAGAGTCAGAGAAGTAAGCCGGCACTGTGATGACAGCATCCGTAACCTCCTGTCCGAGATAATCCTCGGCAGTTTTCTTCATCTTCTGCAGAACCATTGCCGAGATTTCCTGCGGAGTATATTTACGTCCTTCGATATCAACACGTGGGTAACCGCCCTCGTTTACTACAGTGAAAGGAACACGTCCTGTTTCCTTCTCACACTGAGCGTAAGTCTCACCCATGAAACGCTTGATAGAATAGATAGTATTCTTTGGGTTTGTGATAGCCTGACGTTTAGCCGGGTCACCGATTTTACGTTCACCGTCTTTCACGAAGCCTACTACAGAAGGAGTAGTACGCTTACCCTCGCTGTTAGCGATTACGACTGGTTCGTTACCTTCGAACACTGCAACACATGAGTTTGTTGTACCTAAGTCGATTCCTATAATCTTTCCCATAATTGTATATTTTTTATTTTTTATTTTCGATGTTAATAAATTCCGTTTGGTTTGCTTTCGCAATCCGGCAATTAAAATACAAATGGCATGCCACAGGAGTTTTTAAGTCCTTTGGTATGCCATATTGTCATACAATGTCAGAATAAGTTTCACTCTGACAACAATCCTGTCAGTCAGACAGAAAGGATATTACTTGTCGAGCAGCGACAGATTCTGCACGAACCATACGTTCATCTCGTTTGCTCCGCGATGGTTCCATGCATAATACGGGATAAGCGTGAGCGGCATGTCTTTCACCTTGACACCTCCGTCGGCAGACTCCTCCAAGGTCTGTGCCGAAGTGCGTATAGCCTTTACCGTGAACGAAGGAGCGTTAGCGGTTTCCGTATTTTTGATAGAATAGTTGTCTACCAAAGAGAACGACGGTTTCTTGTTTATCACCGTGCGCAACACCTGTTCTCCGCCATTGTCCACCGCCTCGGCACAATACACCAGCGGTCCGCGCTCCACGGCAACCTTTCCCTTGTCGTCAGCCACATTGCCGTTTGCCACAACCGTGCGCACAGGCATATCGAAGTGAATGCGTACCACATCCCCCTTCTTGATATTCTCCACAGGCAGGTATCCCTTGTTTGCAGCCAAGTCGGCAGAAACAGCCTTGCCGTTCACGCTGACAGAATACTGCAGTTTGTTGTTGTCGCTATATTTATATAGGTCGCTCGGCACTACACTACCTTGAACCCATCCCGGAATTCTCACGAGCAGGTTAGTGCCCTTGGCAGCACATTTCTTCACGTCAATTCTGATATCGCCGTTCCACGGATACTCCGTAGTCTCTTGCAAAACCACGTCTTTGCCGCCTACCTTGATTGTAGATGTATTTCCGGCAAACAGGTTCACATATATATTATTGTCTTTCACTCCATAGAGATACCCCGGCACCGAAGGTATAAACCTCGACAGGTTGCTTGGGCAGCAAGCGCATCCGAACCACGGCTGACGGGTCAAGGTGTTGTCGGCATTAAACTTGTATTTGCCGTCGCTCGACAACGGGTTAGGATAGAAGAACCGTCCGCCGTCCATGCTCATTCCCGAGATAACGCCGTTGTATAGCGTGCGCTCCAAACAGTCGATATACTTGCTCTCGCCATGCAGCAGAAACATGCGCTCGAAGAGATACACCATGGAAATGGCAGCACAGGTCTCGTTGTATGCCGTCATGTTAGGCAGTTCGTAGTTGTTGCCGAAGGCTTCGCCCCAATGCCTTGCTCCCACGCCGCCGGTGAGATAATATTTCTTCGACACGATATTGTTGAAGATGCGGTCGATGGTTTTCATATAAGCCGAATCCTTTGTCAGTGCAGCCACATCGGCAATTCCTGCATACATATATCCGGCTCTCACGGCATGCCCCACGGCTTCCGTCTGTTCCAGAATCGGTTTGTCGCTCTGCGAGTAAGCCTGTCGTTTTTCCGTCTTGCCGCGATAGTCGAGCAGATATTTAGCCTCGTCGAGATATTTTTTCTCGCCAGTTATGGTGTAGAGTCTTGCCAGAGCCATCTCGGCAATCTGGTGTCCCGGCACGACAGTGGCCTGTCCGCTTCCGGCTCCCACCTCGCGACAAACGCAGTCGGCATAGCGCTTGGCGATATCGAGAAACTTGTGGCTGCCCGTAGCCTGATAGTGGGCGCAGGCGGCATCCACCATGTGTCCAAGGTTATATAGCTCATGGCTCAGGTCTTCTTCCTTTTCCCAGCGGTTCTTTCCCGACCACTGGTGAGGGTGCTGCGGATTTATTGTTCGTGCAGTATATAGATAGCCGTCCGGCTCCTGTGCCGCTCCCACCACGTCGAGCACGCTGTCGATATAGGCTTTCAGCTTCTTGTCAGGATAAGTCTGCAGGATATAGCTTGCCCCCTCGATGGTTTTATATACATCCGTGTCGTCGAACGAATATCCCATGATTTTCGCCACGTCCCATTCTTTAGTCTCCAGTCCCTTGTGTCCCGGATGCTTCAGCGTGTATGCCGCCATCTCGAAATTCTTGTAGCGGTGCTCGCTCTGGCATTTGCTGAAAGCAAGCGGAATTGTAACTTCGCGCACGGCTTTGAGTCTTGCTCCCCAGAAAGAGTTTGGAGAGATTTTCACACTTGTGAATGGAACTTGCGAGAATGGATAACCATTGGCCAAAGCCTTTTGAGCCTTTGCCGGTAGCGTAAGGAATGCCGCTATAGTAACGGCAGAAAAGATAAGTTTCTTCATGAATATGAATAGTATTTTTTAAGTTAATAGTTTTCTGTCTTTATCGTAACACTGACAAAGTTACGATTTTTTGTATAATAATTATTATTCACAGGATATAAAAATTGTACAAATAACAATATGCGTACATTATTTACTGAAATGAATCCACCGTATGACGAATTTGTGTTCTACCTTTGCACTAAAAAGGAAAAGACATAATCATCAACTAATTAATCATTAACCAAAATGAACAACAAAGGTTTTCTATTCTCTCTGTTCCTTGCGTCGACACTCGCTGCCAACGCTCAGGTGAATATCAACGTGGACGCATCGCGACCGGGCGTGAAGGTTTCCCCCGATCTCTATGGCATCTTTTATGAGGACATCAATCATGCTGCCGACGGCGGACTGTATGCCGAACTTATCAGCAATCGCTCGTTTGAGGATGAGGAAAGCAAGAATCTGCCTACATGGACTACGGCTGCCGACAATGGGGCTACGATAAAGACGGAACTAACGGCTAAAGGTCTTCTGAATAAAGTCCAGGGCAGGGCGATGCTCGCAACGATAAACGCCAAACCCTCTGCCCACGCCTATATCATAAACAAAGGCTTCTGGGGTATCAATGCCGTGCAGGGCAGGGAATACCGGCTCTCGTTTTTTGCCAAGGGCAACTACAACGGCTCTCTGAGGGCGCGTCTTACCGACTCTACGGGAAAGGCGATATATGCGGACGCTGAAGTGATGAAAGGTAAGCTCAACAAGGGGTGGACGAAATATACCGCCACGCTGAAGGCTGACGCCAACGACCCGAAGGCTCAGTTTGCTATTGTTGCCGACGGCAAAGGCACTATTGCCCTTGACGTGGTGAGCCTCTTCCCGCCTACGTTCAAGAACCGCGAGAACGGCTGTCGCCCCGACCTCGCACAGATGCTCTACAATATGCACCCTAAATTTATGCGCTTCCCCGGCGGATGCTTCGTCGAGGGACAGGACTCGCCGGACAATGCCTTCCGCTGGGAACGCACCATCGGACCGATTGAGGAGCGCACGGGACACAAGAATGTGAACTGGGGCTACCGCACAAGCGACGGACTCGGCTTCCACGAATATCTGCAGCTTGCCGAAGACCTTGGGGCTAAGCCGCTCTATGTGGTGAACATCGGACTGTGGCATGGCGGAAAGACTGCCGTGGAGGACCTGCAGCCATGGATTGACGAATGTATGAATGCTCTGGAATATGCCAACGGACCGGTATCGTCAAAGTATGGAGCCTTGCGCGCAAAGAATGGTCATCCGGCTCCTTTCAATATCGAATATCTGGAAATTGGAAACGAAAATAACCAGGATAACCCTTCGCAGCAGAGCGACCGCTACTATGAGCGCTTCAAGAAATTCAAGGATGCCGTATTGGCTAAATACCCCAATATGCACCTTATCGGCAATGTTGCGGCATGGGGAACTGACACTCCCACATGGAAGAGCCAGGAGAGCGTGGAACTTGTTGATGAGCACTACTACCGCAACCCGGCTTGGTTTGCCAACAATTTCAACAAGTATGACTCTTACGACCGACGTGGACCGAAGGTCTATGCCGGAGAATATGCCGTTACGAGCGGTTTCGGCAACATGGGGTCGCTCGATGCTGCACTCGGCGAGGCTGTATACATGATGGGAATAGAGAAGAATTCTGACATCGTAACTATGGCTTCATATGCTCCGATATTTGCCAACCTGAACAACAGGAAGTGGGCTCCCGACATGATTCAGTTTACGGCAGACCGCGTGTTTGGCACTCCGTCGTACTACGTGCAGAGCATGATGGCAAACAATATCGGCACGAGGGTGCTCCCCGTAATCCAGAATTCTCCATACACTTATACTGAGGAGAAGATGAAACCTGCTGTATGCCGTGTGGGAATGGGAACATACAACACTCAGTCGTCGTTCCAGGACCTTGGCTATACCGACGACAAGGGTAATGCCTTGCCTGCCACCCTGGAGCTTAACCCGGTGGACGTGAACGGCACCTGGACTGTCAGCGGCAATACTATAAGTCAAACTGCAAATGGAAAGGACTGCATCCGTCTTAACCCGGGAACAATCACGAGCGACGGGTATATATATAAGGTACGTGCGAGAAAGGATTCCGGCAAAGAGGGATTCCTCGTTGTCTTCAACTATGTGGACGAAAAGAATTATTGCTGGCTGAACATCGGCGGATGGGACAACACGAAGAGTGCCATTCAGCAGACCGCCGACGGCGGGCGCTCGGAGTTGGCAACTGCTCCTGTAAAGATAGAACAGGGCAAGTGGTATGACGTGGAACTGAAGGTTGTGGGCGACAGCATTTTCGCCAGTCTCGACGGTAAGCAGATTTTTGCCACCAAACTTAAATCCAACGTGAAGCCCGGAGTTTTCTCTACGGCTACTCTCGACGAGAATACTGGCGAAGTGATTCTGAAAATCGCCAATACGAGCAACGAGAACACTACGGCAAGGGTCTGCCTCAAAGGAAAGAACATTACTGAAGGAAGAATTATCCGACTGTCGTCAAAATACGGAACCGACGAGAATACTATCGACAATCCTACAAATGTTTATCCCGTTGAGAGTTTCGTAACGACAAGCGGGAATGGCGTAGAAGTGGAGATTCCGTCGACGTCGCTGAATATACTCCGACTGAAATGATCACTACCGTAGGGTAGACTTTTTAAGTTTCGAATTTAGTATTTTATTGAAATTTGAGGATAAATACAAGTATCGCTTTGGGTGCTGCATATCTGCACTTTGGGTGCTGCATATCTGCACTTTTGGTGCAACATATCTACACTTTTGGTGCAAGTACCAAATACTCCCCGCATTTCATAGCAACGCTGTTTTTTTGTGTGAGGGGTGTGAGGGATAAACATCTACCCCTCACACTATCCCTCACACCTTTACTCTCTGATTATCAACACGTTAAAGTCCTGTGTGAGGGGTGTGAGGGTAAAATAAGGAAAAAACATTTTTGTCAATTTCGGTGGTATTTTTTAGACGAAGAACATAAAATTTGCTTTTGTTTTGCATCTAAAAGCCAGGGAATCGAATAAACAACATCTCTTCTGACAAATGTGGATGAGAAAAAAGAAAAAGGGGTGTCCTTAATATTCCGAAGTTATCCCAATAGTTATAACTGACGGACACCCCTAAGCGGCAACGTCTTACCGTTTTTCAGTAACTACAAACAATCTATTACCACTTTATCTTTAAAAGATAAACGTAATACACACTTGTTGTAATGCCTCGCGGCATGTTTTTAATATATAGACTGAATGTGTGTATCTTTATATAAAATAAATTGCACATCGAGAATAAATACAAACAAGTTTGAATCGTATCTCACCCGATTTGCATTATCCTTGCTGCGAAGATACGTATTTTTTTTGAATATGAATAAACAATTAAGGACGAGAATGCATAGATTTGTTTTTTATTAACCCTTTGATTAAAAAGTCCTTAGAAGTATATTTTATACAACTATCTGTTCTTCTTCGGTGGTTTCCGGCGCTTATAACATTTGGAATAATCACACAAGCCACAGGTATATTCCAGCTTTTTCACGTTCTTGCCTAACCCTATCAGTCCGCTGACACTCTTTATCGGAATCATCAGCGACGAGTCGGTAAGCTTCACGCCACACGGTTCGCCTACTCCAAACTCACGGAACAGCATCTGCTGCTGCGACACATGCCAGCCGCAATATCCGGGACTGAACCTATTGGTATGGTGCCACCCCCTGCTGTTGATATATATCTGCAGCCAGCGCTCCATAACGTCTGCCGTTTTCTCGGCAATGACACTACCCAGGGAATCGGCAATGAACACTCTTACCATATCGCCCTTCTGCTCAAGACTGCGCTGATAGCGTTCAAAATCTACCCCACTCGTTGCCACGAAAAAGGCGAAAGCCTCTGAGCCTCGAAGCTGGGCTGTTATTATTCTGCCTATATCATACGTCTTGTCGCCTACCGCGAGCTGGCGCTCGTCAGCATTCAGTCTTGCACTCTCCGACAACACGAAGCAGAAACGCGGACGCAGAAATGTTCTTACTTCACGCTTTACGCCCTCCAGCTCCTGCATCAAGTCATCGTCCGGCGTATTGTCGCCATAACCCATCTGCACAAACAGTTCCTTGTCTGTGATGTCAAGATCATCGTATGTAAGTTGTTTTTCAAACATAATATGCAAATTTATCATTTTTTCTTTTTATACGAGTAAAGTTCGTGTATTTCAAACCACTATTGTTACATTAAAAAACATTAAATAGACTTTTTGAACACTTTTATTTCATAAAAAAGAAGTATGGATAAAGACAATATAACTACCTTTGCAAAGGTTAAGCAGAATACGAACTTAAAAAT
The DNA here is from genome assembly GCA_002314055.1 of Prevotella sp. UBA1104. Taxonomy (GTDB): domain Bacteria; phylum Bacteroidota; class Bacteroidia; order Bacteroidales; family Bacteroidaceae; genus Prevotella. The sequence goes on along the minus strand of DCBP01000004.1, from coordinate 28,024 downwards.
CACCTAACAATAGAATATCTACCTCTATGATACAAAAGGAAATCAACGTAAATATCGACTACCTTATAAAGAACGGTCTTGTGAATTATTCCGACGGCGACATCGTTATTATGAACAGCAACGAGCACCCTCGCCTGGAAAATACAGTAAAGCTGGAAATGGTAACCATTGTTTATATCGAAGAGGGGATGATGCAAGCCGACCTCAACGGAAAGACGGTCAAGGCTGGAAAAGACGACCTCGTGGTGTGTCCGCCGAATACTTTCGTAAACAGAAGTCTTACTTCTGCCGACTTTTCCTCAAAGGTCATCGGGCTCTCGTATAAGGCGATGCAGAGAAGTTTGCTGATGAGCAAGGATATATGGGGCATTATGGCTTTCGTCTCGCGCAACCCCGTCATTCATCTTGAAAAGAGAACAAGCAAGATGTTCGACAAATACTACTCTCTTCTGTCATACAAAATTGAAAACCCACACGGATTCTACCACAAGGAAATCATGCAGTCGCTGTTTCATTGTATCTTCTACGAACTATCGGCTATTATTGCCCCTAAACTCGGCAACATGCAGGAAAAGACTCAATTCAGCCAAGGGGAGATTCTTTTCAAGAAATTCATCGAACTGCTCACTACATACGAGTCAAACGACCGTTCTGTTAAGGCGTATGCCGAACGCTTGTGTGTTACACCTAAATATCTGTCTACCGTTTGTAAGTCTGTTAGCGGAAAAACGGCTCTCGAGTGGATTCACGATTTCCTTGCCGAAGCTATCACCCAGAAACTTAAATATACAGACTTCTCGATAAAGGAAATTGCCGACGAACTGGGGTTCCCGAACATTTCTTTCTTCGGGAAATTCGTAAAAGCCAGATTCGGTGTATCGCCTAAGGAATACAGGGTGAGATTGCACAATTCTACAAACGAAAATATGTAAATTCCCGTTTCCACGCTTTTTGCGTTTGCAGATACTATGTAATGGATAGTTACATATCTATAAGGTAAAGCGTCATATAGGAAAAGTGTAAAATTTTTCAAACCTGAAATTTAACTTATGAAAAGTACGATATATGTCATATCTGCAATTTTGCTCGTCATTGCGGTAAAGACTTTTGCCGGCGACATATATGTGGCTCCCCATGGTAACGATGCAGGCAATGGATCATCGCTACAGCCTTTGGCATCTCCTGCCGCTGCCCTCAGAATGGCAAGGAAATGGAGAAGACTGCATAAGAATGAAGCTGAAGGAGGTATCTTCATCCATCTTAAAAGCGGCGTCTACAATGTCTGCAAGCCTCTCTTCCTGCGGCCAGAGGATTCGGGAACTGAAGATTCGCCTACCGTAATATGCGGCGAGGGCGACAAACCGGCGGTTTTGAGCGGAGGTATTAAACTGAAGGGATGGCACAAGGGATGCAACGACGAAAGGGTTCCTAAGAATATACGCGGAAAGGTATGGGTGGCTGACGCTCCTATGGTTGGCAACAGGATTGTCTTTTCCCGCCAACTCTGGATTGGAGGGAACAAGGCTATAAGGGCGCAACAGGGAGCACCGGGCGAAATGACAAGGATGGTGGACTTCGACACTAAGTCGAGGACGATAACTATTCCGGCACCGGCAACTGACCTCAGCAATGCACCACAGCTCGAAATGACGGTTCATCAGCGCTGGGCTATCGCCATTCTTAGGGTCAAGGATATCAACAACATTGGCAGGGGACTCTGTAAGGTTACCTTCCACGAACCTGAAAGCAGTATTGAATTTGAACACCCATGGCCGCAACCTGTCATTGGAGAAGAAAAAGGAAACTCATCGTTTTTCCTGTCTAATGCCCCTCAACTGCTCGACGAACCAGGAGAATGGTATCAGGACTATCCTTCGGGAAAGATATATTATCTGCCAAGGAACGGCGAGGATATGAACACGACTGAAGCTGTTGTTCCCGTTGCTGAAAGGCTTGTGGAGGTCTGTGGAACAAGGGAGCGCAACGTCCATGATATTTCATTCAAGAATGTTGTCTTCTCTCATGCTGCATGGACAACACCACTCTATGAGGGACTTGTTACCTTGCAGGCTGGATTCAGGATGCTTGACGCATATAAGCTGAAGGAACCGGGACTGCCGGAGAAGGCTTCGCTCGAAAACCAGGCTTGGATAGCAAGACCGGATGCTGCTGTAAGCATTAAGCATGCTGATGGCATAGATTTCTCGAAATGCAGATTTGAACACCTCGCAGCAACGGCTCTCGACCTTGAAACGGCTGTCCACAACTCTACCGTAAGCGATTGCTTTTTCGGCGATATTGGCGGAAGTGGAATTATGATTGGTCACTTCCCTGACGGGGGCTTTGAAACTCATGTTCCTTTTAAACCGGCGATTAAGGATGACTTATGCAACAACATCACGGTCGACAACAACGAGATTTTTAATGTTGCCAACGAGGATTGGGGTTGCGTGGGGATTAACGCAGGATACGTGAGTAATGTGAATATCACTCATAATGAGTTGCACCGCCTTAACTACTCCGGCATCTGCGTGGGATGGGGATGGACGCCTGTTGAAAGCGGAATGTACGGAAACAGAATCATCGGCAACTATATTCACGACTTTGCAAGACAGCTATATGATGTTGGCGGTATTTATACTCTTTCTAACCAACCGGCTTCTGTGATAAGCGGCAACAGGATTGAAGATTTACATAAAGCGCCGTATGCCACTAACGACAGGGCTTTCTATATCTACTTTGATGAAGCGACTGACGGATATACGGTTACGGACAATTGGATGCCTGACTCTTCACGCATAGGTTTTAACCAGCCTGGAAAGAATATGAAAATTGCCAATAACGGTCCGATGGTTGACTGCAAGACTGCTGGAAGGAAATTGAAAAATTGAAGAATTGAATATTACTCTTATTCGTTCTATTTCTCTCAGAGCTCCCAGTTCTCCCAGCTCTCCCAGTTCTCCCAGCTCTCCCAGCTCTCCCAGCTCTCCCAGTTCTCCCAGCTCTCCCAGTTCTCCCAAATAAGAAACAAAAAAAACACCATATAATGAAACCCACAAACTACCACCTGTTCGATTTCATGGATTTCGATCAGGAACTTAAAAAAGAAGAATCGCTTTGGAAGGCTTACAAGCCAACTAAGGTGGAGATAAAAGACGGTGATATTCTTGTTACCGTTCCGTTCCAAAAACAGGTTCTTGCCAACGATATGGCACCTGATAATAACGTTCCACAAGAATCACACACTCTCGTCATACGGCAATACGAACCGGGAATAATCCGGATCTTCATGGGAATGGACGGCGAACAGCCATCTGATTCTTCTGAAATGCTGCAGATGAGCGCAAGGGTAAAGCGTGTCCCATTACATGCTGAACTGAAAGATAGCCAATGGATTATTTCTGACGACAATGGGATTCGTCGCGCCGTGATTAATATGCAGGAACCTGAACTCGACCGATGGAGCGAACTGCTCCCTGATCCTCAGGAAACACTCGACATTAGATTCTATCCCGACGGAAAGCGTGAAGTGAGACTGGCGGCTTACGACCATTTCTCACCGCCACGATACGATGCCCTGCCTCTCGGATACTGTAAGACTGAGGGCAAGAACGACCGGGCTACGCTTTCTTTCGAGTGTAAGCTCAACGAGTGTTTTGCTGGTACGGGAGAAAGGTTTGCTAAAATGGATCTTAGCGGACAGACTTTCTTCTTGAAAAATCAAGACGGACAGGGGGTGAACAACCGACGTACATACAAGAATATTCCGTTCTATCTCTCAAGTCGTATGTATGGCGTGTTCTATCATACCACGGCACACAGCAAACTATCACTTGCCGGAATATCATCGCGCTCTGTAGAATTCATGAGCGATCAGGCTCTCATAGACGCCTTTATCATTGGAGGAGACTCGGTGGAGGAGATTCTGCGCGGATACCGCGACCTTACGGGCTATCCGTCGATGCCGCCTCTATGGAGCTTCGGTATATGGATGAGCCGTATGACTTATTTCAGTGCTGACGAGGTGAACAATATCTGCGACCGTCTGCGGCGGGAGCATTACCCGTGCGACGTGATTCATCTCGACACGGGATGGTTTAAAACTGACTGGCTCTGCGAATGGAAATTCAATGAGGAACGTTTCCCTGATCCTAAGAAGTTCGTACAGGATTTGCTGAAGAAAGGTTTTAAGGTGTCACTATGGCAACTCCCGTATGTTGCCGAGGATGCCGAACAGATCGACGAGGCTCGCAAGAACAACTATATATGCAAACTTACAAAGCAACAGGATTCTGAAGGGTCTAACTTCTCAGCTCTCGACTATGCCGGAACTATCGACTTTACAAGCAAGAAGGCTACTGATTGGTATAAAGGCTTGCTCAAACGACTTCTCGATATGGGTGTGAAGTGTATCAAGACAGACTTTGGAGAAAATATTCACATGGATGCCGTTTACGAAAACATGTCGCCAGAACTGCTCAACAATCTTTATGCCCTGCTCTATCAGAAGGCGGCCTACGAGATTACTAAAGAGGTTACTGGTGATGGTATCGTTTGGGCTCGCTCGGCATGGGCTGGTTGCCAGCGCTATCCGCTACACTGGGGTGGTGACTCCTGCAGTTCGTGGGAGGGACTTGCAGGTTCGCTGCGCGGCGGACTGCATTTCGGACTTTCTGGCTTTGCCTTCTGGAGCCACGATGTGCCGGGATTCCATACTCTGCCTAACTTCATGAACTCTATTGTACGTGATGATGTATATATGCGATGGACTCAGTTCGGAGTCTTCTCTTCGCATATCCGCTACCACGGCACGAACAAGCGCGAACCATGGCATTATCCTAATATAGCTCCACTCGTGAAACGCTGGTGGAAACTGCGCTACAAGCTTATACCTTATATATTAAGAGAGAGTGAAAAAGCTACTCACAGCGGTTCGACAATAGTTCAGGCTCTTATTTTCCATCATCCGGAAGACAACAACTGTTGGCATATCGACGACGAATATTATTTCGGTGATGACTTCCTCGTTGCTCCTGTAATGAGTAGCGACAACTGTCGCGACATCTATTTACCTGAAGGCGAATGGGTGGAGTTCTTTACCGGCGACCGCTTTATCGTTGAAGATGGCGGAAAGTGGCTGAAGGACATCGAGACTCCACTTGAGCGCATGCCGGTGTTCGTCAGGAACGGTGCCGTAATCCCTATTTATCCGGAAGATGTAGACAGCACTGACGATATGGATATGAGCAAAGTGCAGAATATCATTATCGACGAAGATTTTAAGGGTATCAAGATTTAATATGGAGCATGGAGTGAGAAGTTATTAGTCTTATTTAGTTATAAGTCTTATTAGTCTTATTTAGTTCTATTAGTCTTATAAGTCCTATTAGTCTTATTTCTCCCATAACTCCCAGCTCTCCCATAACTCCCATAATATTAAAAAAAACAACAACTATGTGGAAACCAAATTTAGAAGAAACAAAGAAACACTATATCAACTGGTGGAACCATAAAGGTATCGTGCTCAACATGTGGGAGCACTTCCAACAGGGCGTGAAGCCACATGCCGACATACCGATGCCGCCAGCACCTAAATCACTTGACCAGAAATGGTTCGACCCAGAGTGGCGTGCCGAATACCTCGACTGGTATGTCGCCCATAGTTCTATGATGGCTGACATGTTACCTGTTGCCAACACCCAACTCGGTCCGGGATCACTCGCCGCTATTCTCGGTGGTGTGTTCGAGGGCGGCGAGGATACTATCTGGATTCACCCGAACCCTAACTATACTGACGACATCAAGTTTGACATCAACGATCCTGCCAACAAAAATTGGCAACTGCACAAAGACCTTCTTCGGGCATGCAAGAAGAAAGCTAACGGCAACTATTATGTGGGTATGCCCGACCTTATGGAGGGACTGGACGTACTCGCTGCACTGAAAGGCACTGACAAGGTCTTGCTCGACACCGTAATGCAGCCTGATGTGCTGGAAAGGCAGATGCAGCAGATTAATGACATATACTTCCAGGTGTTCGACGAACTTTACGATATTATCCGCGAGGGAGACGAGATGGCATTCTGCTATTTCTCATCGTGGGCTCCAGGAAAGATGACAAAGATACAGAGCGACATCTCTACAATGATTAGCGTTGAAGACTACCGCCGCTTTGTACAGCCTTTTATCCGCGAACAATGTCAAAAGATTGACTATACACTATATCATCTCGATGGCGTAGGAGCTATGCATCATCTGCCAGCCCTTCTTGAAATTGAGGAGCTTAACGCTATTCAGTGGACACCGGGCGTTGGCGAACCACAAGGCGGTTCACCAAAATGGTACGACCTATACAAGAGAATTCTCGCCGGTGGCAAGAGTATTCTGGCTTCTTGGGTTACTCTCGACGAGCTGCGCCCATTGCTCGACAATATCGGAGGCAACGGCGTTCATATCGAAATGGACTTTCACAACGAGGATGAAGTGGAGAAGGCTCTGCGTATCGTAGAGGAATATCAGGAGAGTGAGGAAAAGCCTAAGGCTGACGATACGACTATAAGAATCAATAATACAAAAACTCCAGATGAGGAAGTTATGGAGATTATCGACAAAATAGAAAATCCAGCCTCAACCTCCGAGAACTCTCAGTTCTCCCAGTCATCCCAGTTCTCCCAGTCATCCCAGAACTCCCAGTCATCCCAGAACTCCGAACTATCCAATAAAATAAAGAGTCTGCCTTTGACAGTCCCTACTCTCGGCAAACCACTTATTCAGGATTTGGTGAAAGAAAGAATCCTTGTCCTCGACGGAGCCACTGGCACCACCATTCAGCAATACCATCTTACTGAAGAGGAATTCCGCGGAGAACGCTTCCGGAACTATGGCTACGACCTGAAAGGGGCAAACGACTTGCTCTGCATTTCAAATCCTGATATCGTGGCAAGTGTTCACCGTCGCTTTCTTGAGGCAGGAGCTGATTTGATTACGGCTAACACCTTCAATGCTCAGCGAATATCTCTTGCCGACAAGCATCTTGGGGATTATGCTCGGGAGATAAACCTTGCGGCATGCAAGGTGGCACGAAAGGAAGCCGATGCCTATACGCTGATGAATCCGAGGAAGCCACGCTATGTGCTTGGCGGTATCGGTCCTACACCAAAGACCCTGTCTATCGGCGAAAGCGATGAGTTCAACACCAGCATTCTTCGTGAAGCATATATGGAGCAAGTTGAGGCTCTCTTCGATGGTGGTGTGGATGCCATTATTCTTGAAACTATATTTGATATTGAAAATGCCAAGGTCGCATTGGAGTGTATCAAGGAGATGATGGTGAAAAAGGACAGACAACTGCCAGTTATGATGAGCTTCACTGTGGCAAGCGACAATGGCTATAATATGTTGGGACAGTCGGTAGTAGACTTTGTGAAGAATCTACACGACGACAGTGTGTTCTCTGTAGGCCTCAACTGCTCGCTCACTGCTCCACGTATGGCTCCTGTTATTCAGCGCATGGCGGAAGAGACAAACTTCTATATCAGCATGTTCCCTAATGCCGGCCTGCCTGATTCCCACGGACATTATGGTGATACTCCAAAGCAGATGCAAGGTGAGATATGGCCTGTCGTTGAAGCACATCTGCTGAATATCGTTGGCGGATGCTGCGGCACCGACGATCTGCATATCCGCGAGATTGCGAAACTCGTACAGCCTATAGAGGGGCTTTTCGTTACTCCTCACCATCCGGCACAGGGCAGCGGATATAAGCTTGCTGCGCCAAAAAGGCTTGAAGACTCCGAGAAATCTCAGAACTCCCAGTTCTCTCAGCACTCTCAGCACTCTCAGGACTCCCAGTCCTCCCAGTCCTCCCATAAAGAAGAAAAATGCTCCTGTGGCATAGACCACGATGCAGCCCCTACGCCGGCACTCGGCTCTGCTGCCGAAGAAGTTTATGATGCCATTCTCGCCGGCAAAGGCGACAAGGCAGCTGACGCTACTAAGCGTGCCCTCGACGAGGGACTGGCGCCACAGGATATCATCAATGGAGAGATGATACGCGCCATGAGCCAGGTGGGACAGAACTTCCAGGACGGTAAGGCTTTCGTGCCACAGTTGCTTATGGCTGGTCGTGCTATGAAGGCTGCACTTGAAATACTGAAACCGCTACTTGCCGGTCAGGCTTCAACTACACTTGGCAGAATAGTGATTGGAACTGTGAAGGGTGACCTGCACGACATCGGCAAGAATCTCGTTGCCTCTATGCTCGAGGGGTGCGGCTTTGAGGTAAAGAATATCGGTATCGATGTGCCGAGCGAAAAATTTGTCGAGGCTGTAAAGGATTATCATGCCGATATACTCTGCATGAGCGCACTGCTCACTACTACGATGACCTATATGAAAGACGTTATCAAGGCTCTTGAAGATGCCGGAATACGCAATGACGTTAAGGTTATGGTGGGAGGAGCACCTGTTACCCAGAGTTTTGCCGATGAAATCGGTGCCGACGGCTACAGCGACAATGCAAACTCTGCTGTCGCCAAAGCTAAGGAGTTAATGGGGAAATAAAATAATCTGGAGGCTCGGAGTTCTCTAAATTCTCCGAGCCAACCCAATTCTCAGAACTCTCTAAAAACTCCCAGTTCTCAAAGTTCTCTCCGAGCCATCCCAGTTCCCAGAACTCTCTAAGAACTCCCAGTTCTCCCCCAACTCCCAAAATCTAAAAAAAGCAACAAAACTTATGAACACAGAAAACCTTGATACATTAGACTGGATTATCCTGATAGGATATTTCGTCATCTTGCTTGCCATTGGAACATGGGCAAGCTCTAAAGCCAAGAAAAGCGGAAACATGTTTCTTGCCAGCCGCTCGCTGCGCTGGCACCATATCGGTTTCTCGATGTGGGGCACAAATGTCGGTCCGTCGATGCTCATCGCCTCGGCGAGTGCCGGTTTCTCTTGCGGTATTGTTTCGGGCAATTACGCTTGGTATGCCTTCGTGTTTATCGCCCTACTCGCCTTCGTGTTTGCACCGCGTTATCTCGGTACGGGAATATCCACGCTGCCTGAATTTATGGGACTCCGTTTCGGTGATTCCACCCGTAATATCCTTGCATGGTATACCATAGTAACGATACTCATCTCATGGCTTGCACTGACGCTCTTTGCCGGAGGAATTATTATCCGTCAGGTATTCGGCATACCGATGTGGATGTCGGCTCTGCTGCTACTTGCCATCTCGGCATTCTTCACCATGCTCGGTGGACTGAAGGCTGTTGCCTATACCAATGTATACCAAATGGTGCTGCTGATTTTCGTTTCTGCGACACTCACCATTGTCGGCATCTGGAAATTGGGCGGCGACTCCTTTACTAATGGCATTACCATATTGGCAAACCCCGACATCGTGCCGTCAAACTACTGGAACCTGTTTCAGCCCAACAGCGACCCCGGCTATCCGTGGTTGCCAATTCTTCTTGGCTATCCGATAATGGGTGTATGGTTCTGGTGCACCGACCAGTCTATGGTTCAGCCGGTGCTTGCCGCACGTAATCTCGGCGAGGGACAGAAGGGAGCCAACTTCACTGGTTGGTTGAAAATCCTCGACGTGGCGATATACATCGTACCAGGTATCGTTTGCTATGCCATGGTGAAGACTGGATATTTCGGTGGGGTTCAGGTTAATGCCGATGATGCCTATCTAAAGCTCGTTTATGAACTATTCCCGGCAGGTATGGTAGGCTTGGTGCTCGCAGTTCTCACGGCAGCCCTCATAAGTACCATCGGTTCTGCACTTAATGCCTTGAGCACGGTATTTACAATGGACATATATGTAAAGAACATACACCCTAAGGCTACCCCAGACGAGATACGCAAGACGGGACGTATCGTTACGGTTCTCGGAGCCTTGGTGTCGATAATCATCACCGTTGCCGTAGATGGCATCAAGGGTATGGATCTGTTTAATGTATTCCAGTCGGTATTGAGCTTCATTGCCCCACCTATGGCAGCAGTATTTCTGATGGGTGTATTTTGGAAGCGATGCACCACTCTTGCAGCCAACATGACCTTGACTTTCGGCACCATATTCAGTATCGGAGCTGGAATCCTTTACCTGTGGGTAATACCGGGAATGGCTGAGCGCATACACTTCATGATGCTCTCCTTCTATATCTTTGTTGCCCTTATAGCAATGATGGTTGCCGTTAGTCTATACGACAGGAACGCTAACGAGAAGCATGTTATAGTGGCGGTGAACGAGAAGCCACAGAAGAGTGTCGTCGTAGCATGGGGGGCGCTTACCGTGGTAATGATTGCCCTGTATGTATTCTTCAACGGACATTGATAGGTTCTCTACTTTATACCAGATATAAATTTTCTCTATTTTATACCAGATATAAATTAAACAACCGATAAAAAAATCGGGACACCAGTTTAAGCAAATTGCCTATTCAGGTGTCCCGACTGTTTTTTTATATTATATTGTTTTTTTATATTAGATATGTCGTTAATATTTTATTTGCGGCATATTCTATTTTATCGAAAGTTTCGGATTTTATTTCACATTAATCTTTATCGTCTTGCCACTTGCAGCCTTTACAATATATGTTCCCCCCTTCTGAAACTGGAATATTTGGGCATCAGAGCCAAGCATTGTTCCGTCAACAGAATAAACGGAGAACGAACCATTAGAAATACCGAGAGTCCTGCCGTTGAGCGAAATGCCATTTTCTGTAGAAGCATTTACTGTTTCAATACCGCTGCTTGGGTTGTAGGTAACTTCCACAGTAGTTCCGTCTACCTTCTTGCCATCCTTATCATAAGAAGTTACCGTCTGTCCGTTCACCCTTCCATACTCATCATATCTATATTCTATCTCTTTATATATATAAGCCTGTCCTGTAGAAGATTTGGCAGCACGGGTATCAGCTTCATTTGAATAGTAAACATCCTCATATATATATTCCTTTAGCAGTCTGTCGCCTTGCAGAATAAATACCGGCAATCCTTTCATATTGCTACATATAGTCTTGTCGTCTTCGTGAGATACAGAGAAGTAAGTATCATCGTATGTATTGAAATAAGTTTCAATGTCAGCAAGAGAGAAACTGATGTCTTTGAAACCAGACCCGGTATTATGACTACCGTATGAATAACTGGTATAAGCCACTACGCGGTCTTTCACCGACACTACGATAGTACTGTCGGTAGAGAACTCCTTGTAGTCGCAGACAAGATTCGGACGAATGAAGCTGACATCTTCCGTCTGTACTTCCTGAATAAAGCGATCCTCAAAATTGTCGTGTTTCTCAACGATTTTAAATCCCTTGTTCGCTTTGGAAACCGTGCCAGTCACCACGCTGTTGTTGTCGCCGTTGGTATCTGTGCTCGTACGTTTATAGTTGAAGACCCCATCACCATAAGAATATACATAGTCTCTTACATAAGTATTTTCATAACTTCCTCCCTTGTACGTATATGTTTCTTTGCTGCTTGTCAGCAGGTCTCCCTGCCAGTTATAGTCGGTTGTAGTCTCATCAATATAGCAGTTTTCCTCGTTCGAGAGATAATACTCGCGAGTGATATGTCCGTCGGCATCAACGTCGAAGGTATTCTTTTCCACTATCCCTTCCTCTTCCGGTCTTGTAAACACCACAGAGAGTAGTTTACCGTTTGCATCTCGGTTGAAAGTCAGATCCTCCACCCACGGAGTACCCTCCTCGTAGTCATCATCAACGAGATGTCGGTTTGTAAGCGGACCGTCGAATCCAAACACATCATGCCATGGGTTGCCGATACCATACACCTCATCGTTGAAATACGTGTAAGTCTCGTTGTATTCCAGTCGCCATTTCGGTTCATTGTAATAATAGTAATTATCGTAAACACTCTTCCGCTTTGCACCCTTTGGATAATCAACACCAGCATCCTCGTCGTCCTCATCGTAGTATTTCTTTATTGCCGAGATTCTGCCAAGGTCGTCATATACATATTCAATCTTACGTGAGTCATAGCTATTGTCGTCCCATGACTTGTAAACAGCCAATTTCCCGTTTTCAGGATTATATACATAATTCTCGATGGATGTCTGCGAGAAAGTCCCATCGCTATAATCCCCATTATAGAGTTTTGCGATAGAGTCATTCAGGTTGCCTTCCAATTCCTTGCAGTATGAGCGGTTGGCGATTTTGTTACAGTTTCCTTTCTCGTCGAATGCCACGGAATACACCTCTTGCTGCCTTCCGCTTTCCCCCTCATATTTCGTATGATGACGCAATTTGCCATTGTTCCAGAAGCTCCATTCCGAATCTCGGTACCAACTGTCATCAGACTGTAGAATCTCACGAGTGTAATCCGTATAGTCAAGAGCATCGTTATAGTTCACATGCACGCAGTAGGAATCGAACTCAGATGTATATCTATCGTATTTCACGGTCTTGTTTACAATTCTGCCGAACATGTCATATTCGTAGGAATAAGTACCTTTGGTATATAGTTCCTCGTCACTCCATGACGCTCCATTGAAATGTTTTTTGTAAATCGTTTCCGAACTACGCTCCATATTTTTATTATATGTAAATACGTAGCGGTAGATATTGTCTCCCGTCACTTTAGTGGCTTGGTCTAAATACACGTTGCGCAGCAGACTACCCTTTTTCTCATTTTGTTTGGTAGACATATCGTCCTTAGAGATATTCTTCCTCAGTTCAGCCTTTTGCCTTTGCTGTCTGTGATAGTAGCTGCCGATACGCAGTCCTTGTCCGTAAGCCGATAACGAAGCAACGGCAAGAGTTAAAAGTAAGATTTTTTTCATAATAATTTTAATATATAAATAATATGTGTAGGTTTTCCCTTTGTTCCTATATGCTATTTCAACAGAATACCCTCTCGATATGCTTTTCCGATAAGTTCTGCGATATTCTTCGACATTGTTTTCTTAAGCAACTGCCTACGATGGAAATCAACTGTATTTCTCGATATAAAGAGATTTTCGGCAATCTCGATACTGCTGAAACCTCTTGACAAGAGTTCCAGAACTTCAAGTTCGCGTTTCGTAATTTGTCCCTTTATATCTTCCGCCATGCTTGTTCGTTTTATTGTTGCCTATTGTTTTTCTATTTACAAATTTATGAACGATACGTATATTTTACAAATTTATCCTTTGGAAACGACACGACATAGGGTTAAAACTATTATTTTCAATAGGGGTACTCCTATGGTTTTCCGTGGTTTCAGATTGCATTTCAATATCATATCCATGTTTCTGACAGGTACAGGACGAAGTCGTTGCTCACCAGTTAAAATTCAACGAAGCCGCCAGAAGATGACATATTCTATAGGATGCATAAAAGATTACAAAAATGTAAAATCAACGTCATAAGAGAAAAAAAACAATATACTATGTCAAAAAGAAACATGCCATTCTTTCTTGTATTTTTGTCATTCATATTCCTTTCCTGTATGAGCAGAGGAGAGAAAAAAGTAAACGACGACAAAGCCTACACCCTGCTTGAAAAAGTTGCAGAGATGAATGCCTGCAGCGACAAACAGGGGGCTGTAAGACTTGCCGACAGCGTGATAGCCATGTCGCCTGCCGACTCTACACTCTGCTGGACACTCAGCGAGAAGACGGTGGCTCTTACTGACATGGGAAGAATGCCCGAGGCGGTGGCTACAGGAAAACAGGCTATAGAGCTTGCCCGGAAAACGGCTGATGTAGAGGCGGAGATGAATATGAGGGGAGCCTTGGGCATAGCATACCGCAGACAGGGCATGCTGGATTCGGCTCTTGCAGAATACGACAAGGGTATAGAACTTGCCGTAAGGGAGAAGAACAGCGAATACGAGATTTATCTTGACAACTGTGCCGCTGTGCTCTTCTGCGACTACAACCGTTTTGCTGAAGCTCTCGAATATTCTACGAAAGCCGAAAAGGCTGCGCTTGCTGCCGGAGACACAGTGGAATGGCTGTCGGCAAGGGCTAATATCGGTGGAGTTTATCTCAGGCAGAACAAGTTTAAAATGGTGGTTAAGGTAATGGAGCCACTTTGGCACGAAGTAGAAAAGACCGGCTACAACGTCTTGATTCTGAAATATCTCTCGCCTATGCTCAAGGCATACGACGCCATGGGCTGCGAAAAGGAACTAAAGATCTTTATGACTTATGCCGACAAGGCGATGCGGGGAGTAAGTGCCACGAGTAACGGAGTGCTTGGCATCATGGAGATTAAAGCCGGAATGCTCTCGCGCCAAAGGCGTTACGGCGAACAGTTGGTTCTGCTCGATACTATGGCTGCCGCCAATGCCCAAAACCATGCTATGCCAGAGGAAAGGCTGCTTGCCGAGAGGGCAAAATGCCTTTGGCAAATGAAACATAGCGAAGAGGCCTTTGCTTTATTGCAGCAAGCTTACCAGAGACTTGATTCCGTGAAGCGCAGCGATGTGGAACGTGGCATGAGTGAGTTTGCCGTGAAATACAATACGTTGGAGAAGGAGATGAAGATTGAACAGATGCGGCGCCATGAAATAGAGTTGCAAAACAGGATATTGTGGCTCGCCTTGGCTGTTTTCATTCTTTGTCTGGTTATATGCGTGATTGTTTATCAAAAGAGGGTTGCCGCACAGCGTGCCGCTCTTGAAAAGGAGCGTAGCTATATAAGAGGACTGGAGAATGAGCGCAGCCGACTGGCGAAGGAGCTTCACGACGGTGTTTGCAACGACATGCTTGCCGCGATGCTGCTGATGAGGAACGACACTAAGACTGCCGAGAAGCAGCTAAAAGACTGCTGGCGCAATGCCCGCAACCTGTCTCATGCCCTCATGCCACCGAGTTTCAGCCATACAACACTGTCTGAAGCTGTCAGGGCTTACGCTATGGCTGTGGGCGATGAAGAGAAAAAGGAGGTTAGAGTATCCGTAGGCGGAAGCGGTAATTTTGAGCGCTTGCCTCAACAGACTGTTTATGAGCTGTACCGCATCATACAGGAGTTGGTTGCCAATGCCTTGTGTCATGGTGACGGCAGTGGAGTTGACGTGGAGTTGAATGACGACGGAACGACGGTATGTGTACGTGTGGAGAATAACTGCACAGACGATAACTCTGCAGGAGAATCCAAACAAAGCGGTATTGGCAAGGAGACTGTAATAATGCGTGCAACAAGTATCGGGGCTAAGGTTTGCCGCAGCTCTGAAAAAGGTAAATATTCGGTGGAGGTGAGACTATGACGGATATTTTGATTGCCGACGACCATCCTGTAGTGTCAGCAGGAATTCGCCAGATTGTTTCTGAGGTATTGCCAGACTCTCATGTGTCTGTAGCTTCAACTGTTGACGGAGCTTTAGAAGAGATAAACAAAGGCTGTATCGGCATTCTTATTGCCGACCTGGAGCTTGGCAGCGAGAGCGGACTCCACCTTATATGCAAGATACATGATATTCAACCCGATATAAGGGTTCTTGTTTATACCATGCACGAGGAGGTGTGGGTTGTAAGACAGGTGATGGATGTCGACCCCGACGCTGTAGTGCTAAAGAGCGACGAGCCGGAGGAGCTGTGCATGGCATTGAGAATGCTCAATGACGGTAAGGGATATTACAGCACAACGTTCAACCGCCTGCTCAACAGCCTGTCTTCTTCGCCGACTTTATTGTCAAACCGCGAGATGGAAATCGTTGCCCTTACAGCCGACGGCATGTCGTCGGCAGCCATTTCCCGTAAACTTGAAATATCGGTAAACACTGTAGAATTCCATCGCCGTCGCATTATGCAGAAGCTATGTGCTGCCAATGCGGCGGAGATGGTAAGCAAAGCGAGGGATTTAGGACTGTTCTCGCTCGAAAAGCGAAAATAGCCGGATACAAGCTTTTAGCCTTCTTTGTTGAAATCGTCGAGTGCCTTGAAGAAGGCGTCGATATTTTCCATCGGCGTATGTGGCGGTGTGTCGCATCCGCTCGACAATACAAAATTTGGGTATCCGCTCATGTCGCGGAGCAACTGACTTGTTTTTTCATACATCTGTTCTGGGGTTCCCTCCTTGAACATCGATACAGGGTCGATATTACCCATGGCGAGAGCCGACGACGGAACGTCTTTTATCACCTCCCTCATGTCGCATTTATTGCCGAAGTGGTATGCTGCCGAACCTGTCGCCACCATGGCTTTTGTGCAGTGTCCAGTGTTGCCGCAGTTGTGCAAGACGATGCTGAAAGTATCGTCCTGTACCTCGTTTACTATATATCTCACGTAGTCGGAAGAGAAGCGCTTGCAGTCGTCGTCCGACATCAGTCCGGCTGCCGGTTCTGCCATCACCACTCCGTCGACACCCGTTGCCTTCAATGCACGGCAGTATTTCAGTATGAACTCCGTGCATTTCGACAGCAACATGTGGGCAGCATCCGGGTCCTGATATATAAGAACCATTATCTCCGACATATCATAGAGTCTGCCGGCGAGCGAGAACGGACCGATGCATCCTCCGAGCACGGGGCGATCGGTAATGGCTCTTGCCGAGAGCAGGTTTGCTTTAAGGTATTGCGGCACTCTGCCTTCCTTTAGCGACGGAACTTTCAAGGCTTTTATGTCGGCGGCATCATTAAGCAGATGTCCTATAACGGCAGGCACGGCATCTTCAGTAAAATGAATTTCTGCACCGAATGCTTCAGCCTCCACCGTGAGGTCCATGATTACTGTTGCTGCTGCCGTAGGGTATTTCTCGGCGAGTGCCTTTATTGCCTCGAAATGCACCTGCCCGTCGCAGCAAGCCTCGCGCACGGTTCTGCCCGTCAGTTCTATTCCGGGGTGGGTCATCACCGGAACTGCTAATGTTTTTTTATTACGAATAACATCACTTATCCATTCTTTCATTGTCTTTTCCATAATATTGCTGTATTTGTTTATATGACGGAGATGGCTGTGGTTTGTAACGAATTAGGAATGAGGAATTAGGAATTATATAAATTATAAAGAAAATGGCTGCATCATGTTATAAAACCCATGATACAGCCAATCAACAATAGCTTAAACTAATATATTATTTAAGTTCCGAATTTATTTCTTCCCCTCCCCCGCCTCCCCTTTCAGGGGCGGAGCGGTTACCTTTGATTGCTAAAGACTTGCTTCTTTTTCATTATTATTCGAAAAACAAGTCGGCAATAATAATCTTGCAAATTTTGTCAATAACAAATGCATTCGTTTTCTGTTTAAAAGAGTAACTGCATTTGT
>DCBP01000004.1:0-10670 GCA_002314055.1 Prevotella sp. UBA1104 | reverse complement strand
TTCTGATTAAAAGAGTAACTGCTCCGCCCCCGGAGGGGGAGGCGGGGGAGGGGAAGATCTAAATCCTAAAGTTTAGTATATTATGATATCTCTTGTTTTCTGAACCTTAGAAATTGTATACAACGCCGAACTTCAGGTCGTTTGAGCTGAATGAGAATCCAAATCCCTTCTCGCCAAATGCCGGAGCTGACACCTTTTCGCCATCAACATCTGCCATATCGTCGTTGTCGCGATAGCCTAAGAAACCGAGGCTGGCGATGAAGTCTACCTTCTTTGTCAGACTAACCTTTACTGCCGGTGTGATACCAATCTGCCATGCATTATACGAGTCGCTGTCGTAACCTTTATACTTTGCCTTATAGGTTGCGAAACCTACACCGCCGTCGAGCATGAATGAAACGGGACCTGCCTTTGCCACTGTGTAGCGTGCGTATGGAGCAACACCAGCACCGTCTGCTTTTACGCCATCATAATACTCGTGGTTATACATGAATTCCAAACCGATAGCCCACTTGTCGTTGAGGTTGTAACCTACCTGTGGTGCGATTGTAAATGATGTATGATTGTCTTCTGTGTTACGCCACAAACCAACTTCTCCACCTACATAAACCTGTGCGCTTGCTACTACTGCAGTGAGCAATGCTACTAATGATAAGAATAGTTTCTTCATGTCTTTTCCCTTTCTTTTTTATGTCTAAATTTACTATTGTTGTTTTCTGCGGCAAATATATTACTTTAGTCGATACGAAACAACTGTTTATATCATCTTTTTTCAGTGAATCGGTATTTTTAATATAAGTTTACTGAAATAAAGAACAATATCTATTGCTATTGGCAACTGGATTTGGGCATAATATCGGTTACATGTCTGGATAAGACATTAAATGAATACATCGGTGCATATCCTCGCCTAATAATAAAAAAAAAGTTTTTCCTTTATTTTACCCTCACACCCCTCACCCAACATCTTAACATACTGATAATCAGAGCGTAATAGTGTGAGGGATAGTGTGAGGGGTAAATGTTTAACCCTCACACCCCTCACACCGGCAACGGAAAGTATCGAGAGTCTTTGTAAGAGAACAATCATTTTCAAACGTAAAGTCCAAAACGATTTTTGACTATGAATAGAATGATGATTTAGCAGTGGCACTTTTGGGGCAGCGATCCTGCACCTTTTGTGCAGCTACCAAATACCAACGGCGTTTGATAGGAACAACATTCATATACTATATGCTTCCATAATCCATCCATACAGAAAAAACTTGAAGATATTACAGTCTCGGATTACCGATTATTAAAAATAGTGTGTAATTTTGCAGTCTGATATTTTAAAGCAATAGAATTATGAGCACAGTTATTTATCCTTCACCGATATTCGGACCTATCCATAGCCGGAGACTCGGCATTTCCTTGGGAATAAACCTGCAGCCAGCCGACGGCAAGGTATGTACCTTCGACTGCATTTACTGCGAATGCGGATTTAATGCCGACCGCCGCCCTACTCTACCGCGACCTACAAGAAAGGAGGTTGCCGAGGCTCTCGAGAACAAGCTGAAGGAGATGGCACTGAACGGACCGAAACCTGACGTGCTGACGTTTGCAGGAAACGGAGAACCGACTGCTCACCCGCATTTTGCCGAGATTATCGACGACACGATACGGCTGAGAAACAAATACTGCCCAGATGCTAAGGTTTCGGTTTTGAGCAACTCTACCATGCTGCACCGCAAACAGGTACATGAGGCGCTGATGAAGGTTGACAACAATATTCTGAAGCTCGACACCGTGGACACCGACTATATTAATAAGGTGGACCGCCCACAACAACCGAGCTACAATGTTGAGGATATCATCGAGAGCCTGAAGAGCTTCCACGGACATGTTATCATTCAGACCATGTTTATGAAGGGACTGATGAACGGAGAAGACGTGGACAACGTGAAGGAAGTGTACATCAAACCATGGCTCGATGCCGTAAAACGCATTCAGCCTATGGAAGTGATGGTTTACACTATCGACCGCGAAACTCCCGACCACGACCTGAAAAAGGCTTCGCATGAGGAACTCGACGCTATCCGCGACCGCGTCATCGCCTTGGGCATTCCTTGCACGGCTTCATATTAAATTGGTTTTCTCTTATACTACGATAATATATGCTAAGACTCTTTCTTGCGGCAACACAGTCGATAAAGGAACTTGAACGGGTGCCGGAACATTCTCTGAAACATTTGCTCAACGAGGCACACCTGAACATAAAGCTCGAAGACGCCATAATCTTCGGCATAAAACTGGTCGTTATATACCTCGTGGTGAGGATTCTAACCGCACTGGCAAAGTATATCTTCCGTCATACTATGCGCAAACAGGCGGAGAAAGGCATGGACGTAACAAAGGTTATGTTCTTGAAGCAAATCGTGGTAACGGCTATTTATATCATCGGATGCGCCACGTTCCTCTCGCTGATACCGGGAATGGAGAAAATAAGCAACTCTATCCTTGCCAGTGCCGGTATTCTTGCCATGGCTGTGGGTTTGGCATCGCAGGAGGCACTCTCGAATATCGTTGGCGGACTGTTTATCATCTTCACACGCCCGTTTAAGGTCGGCGACTTCATAAAGGTCGACAGCGACGTGGTGGGAACGGTTATCGAGATTACACTGCGCCACACCATTATCAAGAATATCGAGAACAGGATGATTCTCATACCAAACAGCAAGATTAACTCGGCAACGATAATAAATTCTTCGTATGGCGACTCGGCAACATGCGCCTTTATCGACATCGGAGTATCCTACGACACTAATCTCGACCGGGCTATCCAAGTGATGCGGAGCGTCATCATGCTCCACCCTATGCTCATCGACCACCGCACGAAGGAGGAAAAGGAGAAGAACGAACCGGAGGTGGCTATACGCGTAGTGGAACTCGGCGACTCGGCTATCACTCTGCGGGCTTGGGCTTGGGCTGACACTGCCATAAAGGCTACGATAATGAAATACGACTTGCTGAAAAGTATCAAGGAGCGATTCGATGTGGAGAATATCGAAATACCTTATCCGTACTTTAACCAAATCGTAAAAAAGGAATAATGTTCCAAACTTCTCATTATCTTTTCGTTGTGGCGGTATGCTCCGTTTTATATGCTGAAATTTAGTTAAAACAAAACAATAAAGCTAATATTGACGTATAAGTATCAATAATATTGGCTAATTTTGCACCATGAAAACTTAAAACGGAATTTGAGTTTTGTCAATATGCAATTAGAATTCTCGTTTTATATCATGACACATATATGAGCTTTTTGCTTAAATAATATTAGGTATTACAGATTAAGACATCATTAATTATATTAAATAGGTATGAAGAAAAAAAGCAACTTATTGATTCTGCTTTTTGCTGCTGCTATGTTGGTAACATCATGCGGAAGCAAGCAGAGTGGTAAACCGAATTTCGGCGACGACGAATATGCGGTTAGAACTATCGGCGGTCAGAGCACAGAGCTCCAGACTACTTACCCTGCTACTATCAAGGGTGTTCAGGACGTGGAGATTCGTCCGAAAGTTTCAGGATTTATAACAAAACTTTGCGTACAGGAAGGTCAGACTGTAAAGAAAGGACAGCTGCTCTTTGTTATCGACAACGTTACGTATGCCGCTGCAGTTCGTCAGGCACGTGCTGCCGTTAACTCTGCAAAGGCTCAGCTCAATACTGCAAAGCTGACTTACACAAACAACGAGAAACTGTTCAAGAACAATGTTATCGGTTCTTATGAACTTCAGTCGGCTAAGAACACACTCGAAGCTGCATACGCCGCTGTGGCACAGGCAGAAGCTAATTATACATCAGCCAAGCAGAACCTCGACTTCTGCTATGTTACAAGCCCTGCCGACGGTGTTATCGGAGACCTGCCTTTCCGTGTCGGTGCACTCGTTAGCGCATCAAGCCAGCAGCCGCTGACAACCGTTTCCAACATCGGTTCTATGCAGGTTTACTTCTCTATGACTGAAAAGGATCTGCTTGACATGACAAAGGGTGTTGGTGGTATACATGCTGCCATCAAGGACTATCCGGCTGTTAAATTGCAGCTCGCCGACGGTTCGATTTATTCTCATGAAGGTCGCGTAGCCACAGTGAGCGGCGTTATCGACCCTACAACAGGTACTGTTTCTATGCGTGCCGACTTCCCAAACCCGGAGCATCTGCTCAAGAGCGGAGCATCAGGAAGCATCGTTGTTCCTCACCACGCTTCTTCGGCTATCATCATCCCGCAGGATGCCGTTTCACAGGTACAGGACAAGTATTTCGTTTATGTAGTAGGTTCCGACAACAAGGTTAAATATACTCCAGTTACAGTTAATGCCAACAACGACGGCAAGAACTATATCATCGAGAGCGGTCTGAAGATTGGCGACCGCATTGTAATGAACGGTATTTCTGGACTTACTGACGGACAGAAGATTACTCCGATTACAGAGGCTCAGTATCAGGAAAAGCTGAAGAAGACCGAGGCTATGGGAGCTGATCAGGGCGACCTGAGCAAATTGAAGAAGGATTTCGGAAAATAATATTTCGGGAGAGAGAAGAAGGATTAGAGAATAGAGACAATGGCTTAACGGCCTTTAAAAAAAATCAAGTCAAACAATCCCTAATCCATCACCCCCAATCCCTAATCAAAAAACAAAACAAATGAGATTAGATACATTTATCAAACGCCCGGTGCTCTCTACCGTGATTTCTATCTTGATAGTAATCCTCGGTGTCATCGGACTTATCTCGCTGCCTATCGAGCAGTACCCTAACATGGCACCGCCTACCATCATGGTGCGCGCATCATATACGGGTGCAAACTCAGAGACAGTGCTTAACTCCGTGCTTGCTCCGCTGGAGGAGCAAATCAACGGTGTGGAGGGAATGACATACATGACCTCTTCGGCAACTAACGACGGTTCGGCTTCTATCACCGTGTTCTTCAAGCAGGGTATGGACCCGGACATGTGTCAGGTCAATGTGCAGAACCGTGTGTCTCAGGCATCGGCGCTGCTGCCTGCCGAAGTAACCAAAGCCGGTGTGACGGTAACAAAACGTCAGTCGTCTACGGTTATCCTCTTCGGTCTTACTGCCGACGACGACCGCTACGACGATGAGTTCCTGGCTAACTATGCCAACATCAACGTCATACCTGCAATCAAGCGTGTGAACGGTGTGGGTGAGTGTCAGTCGTTTTCACAGAAAGACTACACCATGCGCCTGTGGATTGATCCGGTTAAGATGAAGAGCTACGGCTTGATTCCTACCGACCTCACTGGCGTACTCTCACAGCAGAATATCGAAGCTGCCCCTGGTTCCGTTGGTGAACAGAGCGACAACCAGTATCAGTACACGTTCCGCTACAAAGGTCGTCTGAAGACTCCAGAGGAGTTTGGCGACATGATTATCAAGTCTACACAAGACGGACAGACAATCCGCGTCCGCGACGTGGCACGCGTTGAGATGGGTGCTCTCTCGTATACCGTGGAGTCAAAGAACAACGGCAAGCCTTCTGTTACCATGATGGTGACCCAGACTGCCGGTTCTAACGCTACCGACATCGCAACAAACATCAAGAAACTCCTGAAGGAACAGGAAGCATCAATGCCTCCTGGTCTGCACTTCGACGTGATGCAGGATGTAACGGAGTTCCTCTTCGCTTCTATCGAAGACTTGGTCAAGACCCTCATCGAGGCATTCATCCTTGTGTTTATCGTGGTTTATATCTTCTTGCAGGATACACGATCTACACTTATCCCGTTGATTGCCGTTCCGGTGTCATTGATCGGTACATTCTTCTTCCTCTATGTGTTTGGCTTCTCGCTGAACTTGCTTACACTCGCCGCCCTCGTGCTTGCCATCGCCATTGTGGTGGATGATGCCATCGTGGTGGTCGAGGCAGTACATGCCAAGCTCGACCTCGGATACAAGTCGGCTACAACGGCATCTATCGATGCCATGAACGAAATTTCGGGAGCCATCATCTCAATCACCCTCGTTATGGCATCAGTGTTCATCCCTGTGTCGTTCATGGGTGGAACATCTGGAGCATTCTATCGCGAGTTCGGTGTTACAATGGCTATTTCAATCATCATCTCGGCTCTTAACGCCTTGACCCTCTCTCCGGCACTTTGCGCAATGTTGCTGAAGCCGAAGAACGAGGACGGGTCTGAGCGCAAGATGTCTATGATTGACCGTTTCCATACTTCGTTCAACGCTGCTTATGGAAAGGTGCAGGCTAAATATACCAAGGGCGTGCGCCATTTGGTTGAACGTCCGGTTATAGCTATCGGTGCCGTTATCGTGGGTATCGCAGCTATGGCTGTTCTCATGTCTACGACAAAGACGGGTCTTGTACCTGACGAGGATACCGGTACCGTGTTCTGCACCGTTTCAACACCTCCTGGAACTTCAATGAAGAAGACCAACGAGGTAATGGATGAAGTAGACCGTATGCTTGCCACCAACCCGGCAATCCAGAGCCGTATGCGTGTTACAGGATACAACTTCATCGCCGGCCAGGGTTCAAACCAGGGTACGTTCATTATCAAATTGAAATCATTCGAGGAGCGACAGAAGATGGAGGGACCGCTGAAGTATATCGGCGTTCACAACCTCGGTTCTTCAATGGTGCTCGGTATGATATACAAGCAGACTGCCGCTATCAAGGGTGCGCAGATTCTTGCCTTCCAGCCGCCTATGGTACAGGGATTCTCGGCAACCAACGGTATGACCTTCTCTATGCAGGACCGCACCGGTGGCGACGTGAACAAGTTCTACGAGATTACTCAGAAGTATATCGCCGAACTCAACAAGCGTCCGGAAATCTCTAACGCCATGACTTCTTACGACACGAAGTATCCACAGTATAAGATTGATGTTGACGTGGCTAAGTGTAAGCAGAGCGGTATCGACCCAAGCACTGTATTGACTACTATGCAGGGATACTACGGAGGTATGTATGCAAGTAACTTCAACTCCTACGGTAAGCTGTACCGTGTGTACATCCAGTCTGAACCTAAAGACCGTGCCGACCTGAAGAGTCTCGACAATATCTACGTTCGCACGAGCAACGGCGACATGGCTCCTATCAAGGAGTATGTAAACCTGAGCCGCGTCTACGGTCCGCAGGAAATCGACCGTTTCAACCTGTTCACCTCTATCAACGTGAACGCATCGGCTGCCGAGGGTTACTCAACCGGTGATGCTATCAACGCAATGGCAGAAGTGGCAAAGACTGCACTGCCTACGGGTTACACCTACGAATTCTCGGGACTGACACGTACGGAGCAGGAGTCAAGCAACTCTACTGCAATTATCTTCGTGCTCTGTCTGACATTCGTTTACTTGATTCTTTCAGCACAGTATGAGTCATACATCCTGCCGCTGTCTGTAATCCTGTCTATTCCGTTCGGTCTTGCCGGAGCATTCCTCTTCACCAACCTGTTCGGAAAGAACAACGATATCTACATGCAGATTGCGTTGATTATGTTGATGGGACTTCTTGCCAAGAACGCCATCCTTATCGTGCAGTTCGCCCTTGAGCGCCGTCGCACGGGTATGGCTATATCATGGTCGGCAGTGCTCGGAGCATCAGCCCGTCTGCGTCCTATCCTGATGACCTCACTCGCCATGATTATCGGTCTGTTGCCGTTGCTCATGCCGTGGGGTGTAGGTTACAACGGAAACATGACTCTTGGTGCTGCAGCCGTGGGCGGTATGCTTATCGGTATGCTCTGCCAGATTATGGTCGTTCCGGCATTGTTCTATATCTTCCAGACTCTGCAGGAGAAGGTTAAGCCTATCGAGTTTGAAGGCGACAACGCTAATGTTGACTCTGAGGTAAAGCAGTACACTAACCCTTATGTGGCTGGAGCTTTGCAGGAACAGATAGACAAGAGCTCTAAGAAGTAAAAAAGCAATATTCCATATTCACCGGATATTCCCTTTATGGGGATGTCCGGGAGAATGGATAAAACAAATAATTCATTTATATGAAATTCAAAAGTATTATCGCATTCGCCTCTGCCGGACTGATTTTCGGCAGTTGCGGAATATACAACAAATACGAGCGTCCGGACGTGAACGTGAAGGGACTGGTGCGCGATTCGGCATCAATCTCCGACACTCTCGCCGTGAGCGACACCACAAGCTTCGGCAACCTGCCGTGGCGCAGCGTCTTCACCGACCCGCAGCTGCAGTCGCTCATCGAGACCGGACTTGCCCACAACACCAATATGCTCAATGCCGCCCTCAACGTGAAGATGGTGGAGGCACAGCTCAAGGTGGCTAAGTTGGCTTTCGTTCCGTCGTTCACCTTTGCTCCTTCGGGAACAATAACATCATGGGACGGCAACAAGGCGACCAAGGTTTATTCCTTGCCGGTACAGGCAAGCTGGAGCATCGACCTCTTCGGCAATCTGCTCAATGCCAAGCGCAGCGCACAGATGTCGCTCCTGGCTACTAAAGACTATCAGCTCGTGGTGCAGACTGGTTTGATTTCAAACATCGCCAACATGTACTACACGCTCATGATGCTCGACAAGCAACTGGAGATTGTAGACAACATGACAACTCTGACCAAGGACACATGGAACATCATGAAGCTCCAGAAGGAATTGGGACGCGTTAAGGAAACCGGTGTGCAGAGTGCCGAGTCTAACTACTATTCAGTTCTTGCACAGGCTGCCGACCTGAAACGTCAGATTCGCGAAACGGAGAACTCTCTCTCCCTCCTTCTCGGTCAGCCGGCACAGACCATCAACCGCGGCAAGTTAGAAGACCAGTCGCTACCTTCTACATTCAGCACTGGCGTAAGCATTCAGCTTCTGAACAACCGTCCTGACGTGCACTATGCCGAGATGAGCCTCGCACAGTGTTTCTACAACACCAACCAGGCGCGTTCCCGTTTCTACCCAAGCATTACTATCAGCGGTTCGGGTGCCTACACCAACAACAGCGGTGCCGGCATCGTAAATCCTGGCAAGATGCTCTGGAGTGCAGTGGGAAGTCTTGTTCAGCCAATCTTTGCAAACGGTCAGCTCATCGCTGGCTTGAAAGTGGCAAAGGCTCAGCAGGAGCAGGCATACAACACATGGCAGAATGCTGTACTTTCTGCCGGTAGCGAGGTTAGCAACGCCCTCGTGCTCTACAATTCTTCCGACGAGAAGTCTAAGCTCGAGGAGAAGCAGGTGGAGAGTCTCACGAAGAACGTGGAATATACCAAGATGCTCTTCAACGAGGGCAGCAGTACATATCTTGAAGTTATCACAGCCCAGCAGAGTCTGCTAAACGCTCAGCTCTCTAAGGTTGCCGACGACCTCTACAAGATGCAGGCTGTGGTTAATCTCTACTACGCTCTGGGCGGAGGAAGAAACTAAATCGAATTAAGAATGTAGAGTGTAGAATTAAGAATTATTCTCGCTTCGCTGCGATTAAGAGTTATAAATTGGTGAATTATCTGCCGCTTAATTCCATTTCATGCATATGGGTTAGTCTATAATTCTAAATTCATAATCGGTCGAAGACCTGCAATTCTACATTCTAAACTCTAAAATCTAAATTTAAAATTATGATAAGTGAAAAAGCATATATAGCACCGGGCGCAAAGATCGGAAAGAATGTTACCATTTATCCTTTCGCTTATATCGAGGATGATGTGGTGATTGGCGACGACTGCGTTATCTTCCCTTACGTGAGCATCATGAAGGGTACTCGCATGGGAAAGGGCAACAAGGTTTATCAGAACACCGTGCTTGGAGCTGAGCCGCAGGACTTCAACTTCAAGGGCGACGACACGGCTCTTGTTATCGGCGACGAAAATATCTTCCGCGAGAATGTGGTTATCAACCGTGCCACATTCAAGGACGGCGAGACTCGTATCGGAAACCGTAACTTCTTTATGGAGGGTGTGCATATCTCTCACGACACGAAGGTGGACGACTACTGTACGTTTGGTTACGGAACTAAGGTTGCCGGCGACTGCGAGATTCACAGTGCCGTAATCTTCTCTTCCGGTGTTATCGTAAATGCCAACGTGCGTGTGGGTGGTGCATCGATGGTAACCGGCGGTGTGCGTATCAGCAAAGATGTGCCACCATTTATCGTGGCTACCGACAACCCTGTGCGCTATGGCGGCGTGAACGAGACTCTGCTCCAGAACTCAGGCACCGACCACAAGGTCGTAGGTCATATTGCGAATGCCTACCGACTGGTGTTCCACGGACAGACAAGTGTGTTTGATGCCATCAACCAGATTAAGGAGCAGGTGCCTTCGGGCAAGGAAATCGATGCTATCGTTTCCTTCCTTGAGAATACAAAAATAGGAATCATAAGCAAAATGTAAATCATACCTAATATTTTTTTCATAGCATGGTTTTTAGGGGAATTGGCCGCGAGGTTAGTTCCCTTTTTTATTATAATATATACCTGCGGCTAAAATGTTTTGTTGTACAATATTAGATATCAGACAAATGAATTTGACATGACGTATTTTTTTGTACATTTGCACCAAATTGCTATTAATAAAGATATTATTATATCATTTCAGATTATTTTTAAATTACTTTTTCATGAGAGAGAACAAATATGTAAAGCCGGAAATCATAATCCTGAATATTTCTGGTAACTACTCAGCACCC
>DCBP01000101.1 GCA_002314055.1 Prevotella sp. UBA1104 | reverse complement strand
AAGAACTAAATCAGAAACTTCAGTTCTTAATTCTACAACTCTTAATTCTACATTCTAAACTCTAAACTCTTAATTCATCAATTCCTAATCGGTGCAACCGACAACTCTTAATTCTACATTCTAAACTCTAAACTCTTAATTCACCTTCCCCCACAGCCATCCTCCTACTCCCGCTGCAATTATCACCCATATCGGAGAAACGCCGAAGAGGGCAATAAGCAGACAGCAGACTATGGGAATCCATATATTGCGGATATTAAGCTTTGCCGTCTTTGCCATCGAGAAACACGGAGATGCTATGAGGGCTACAACGGCTGGACGCACGCCACGGAAGAATTTACCAACATATACATTGTCCTTGAATGTCTGGAAGAACACGGCAATAACGAGTATCGCGATAATCGACGGCAAGGCGATGCCCACGGCTCCTACTATTCCGCCCCACACTCCACGCAATTTGTAACCTATATGACTTGCCATGTCTATGGCGAAAATTCCCGGTGTGGTCTGTGCCACGACCATTATATCCATAAATTCCTGCTTGTCCATCCATCCGTTCTTGTCGACGAATTCACGCTCCATTATCGGTATCATGGCATAGCCGCCGCCAAGGGTGAACGCTCCTATTTTATTGCAGGTAAGGAAAAAATCCAATAACATATTTTTTTCTTTTTGTTGCTTTGTTGCTACAAAAGTAGTCATAAATAACGACAAATCAAGTATTCTGCAGTTTTTTTTCTTTCTTGTCTATTGCATGCAACGATTAAAGTTATTAAATTTGCAAAATGCAAGACAAAGGAGCAACTTTAGTATAGATTTCTGCTGCTTCGGCGATATGACAATAAATAGAATCAAATTACAAAAATATCATTTATAACTTTTATTTGAACGATTATGAATACAGAAATAAAAATTGAAGGAAACACGGTCCTGGCAACTGTTACTGGACGACTCGACACTATAAATGCTGCAAAATGCGAGAAAGACTTTCTGCCGCTTAAAGAGAATGCCGAAAAGGAGATTGTTCTCGATTGCACAGGATTGGAATACATCAGCAGTAGCGGTCTGCGTCTGTTTCTGTCGCTACGCAAGGAAGTGCAAGCTAAAAACGGAAGTCTCGTCATCGAGCATATCAACGACGACATAAAGAACGTCTTTAACATAACCGGTTTCTCAAATTTATTTGATATCCGCCCGTGAGAAAAATCTTTCTATCATTCTCTGCACGACTGACGTTCTACATCCTTACTCTTGTATTCGTCATTTTCGGTTGCATAGCTCTTGTCTTCCTCTCGTATGCCAAAGAAAAGGAACAGCAACAGGCTATGCTATATATGTCGGAAAAACAACAGAATACAATTCAGAAGATTGACTCTGAACTGTCGGACGTGGAGATGGCCATTAAAATTGCTGCCGGCGAAGTTGACAACATGGCGGCTATGCCTGACTCTGTGATGAGCATCGCCAAGAATGTAATCAACAGCAACAAACTGCTCAAAGGCGTTGGAATTGCTTTCCGGCCTGATTTTTTTCCGAACAAGGGCAGACTGTTTATTGAATATATATATAAGAGGTCTGACAATAGCCTATGGTTCAAGCACTATGGGAAGGGTATTGGCGACTATACTGAACGCAGCTGGTATAAAAGGGCTATGCGGGGCGAACACGGATTCTGGACGGAACCTTATGTAGACAACGACAACAAGAGCGATTTCATGGTGTCTTACGTTTATACATGTACCGACAGAAACAACAGGGTTTATGCCGTTATCTTCGCCGACGTTACGCTCGAAGACCTGACTAATAATCTTGAGGCTCTACGGATATACCCCAACAGCTACTCTTTTGCCTTGAGCAACAAGACGGGGAAATACGTGTCGCACATCAGTAAGGACTTGGTTCTTGCCACTAACTATAAAGTGAGGGCTAAACTCATAGACTGTCCGGAAATGAACGACATCGGCAACAGAATGATTACCGGCGAAAGTGGTGCCATGCGCACGAAAATCCAAAATAATGACGTGCTCCTCTGCTTCTCTACCCTGAAGCGCACCGGCTGGTCGATATGCAGCGTGAACAGATACAGCGATGTTATGGCCGACCTTGGGTCTACCACTATATATATATTCGGTATACTCGTCGTGGGACTTGTCATGCTGAGCATCTGCATACGCCAACTCGTAAAATACACCTCTCGCCCTATCAAGAAACTTACAGAAGCGGCATACCAGATTGCAAGGGGGAATTTCTCTGCCGAACTGCCTGAAGTTTACACGAAGGATGACCTGAAGCAGTTGCATGATGCTTTTGCTAACATGCAACGCTCGCTGAAGGAGCATATCGAGGAACTGAAAATTACTACTGTTGCCAAGGAACGCATCGAGAGCGAACTGTCTATCGCCCACAGTATTCAGATGAGTCTGGTGCCTAAGATTTTCTCACCTTTCCCTGATTGCGAAAAGCTTGACCTATATGCTTTCCTCGACCCGGCAAAGGAGGTGGGAGGTGATTTCTACGACTTCTTCTTGAGCAACGGCAAACTGTATTTTGTTATTGCCGACGTATCGGGAAAGGGCATTCCGGCATCTCTCGTTATGGCTATCACAAGGACTCTGTTCAGAATTATATCTAATAACGCAAAATCGCCTGTAGATATTGTTAGCAGTCTTAACAACGCTATCGCTAAAGATAACGACACGAATATGTTCGTTACTATGTTTACCGGTATTCTCGACATGAATTCGGGCGAGCTGGCTTTCTGTAATGCTGGGCATAACCCGCCATTGATCTTACACAACAACAAGGATGCCGAATTTCTAAACGTTGACCGGAATTTGCCTCTCGGAGTGATGGAGGACTTCAATTTCACGGAACAGAAAACTATAATCAACAACCACTGTGGAATGTTCTTGTATACCGACGGACTGACTGAAGCTGAAAACGAACGGAAACTGATGTTTGGCGAGGAAAAGCTGAAAGAGGTGATGACGCGGTGTAACGGACTGCCGGCAAAAGAGGTTATCGACGATATTAATGGTGAACTGAAAAAGTTTGTAGGGAATGCCGCGCAGAGCGACGACCTTACGATGTTCTGCTTCTATATCAACGACAATAATTCTGCTGCCAACGATGAAGACAAACAAACTTTCTCTCTCGTGATGGAGAACAAGATTGAAGAATCGGCAAAGCTACCGTCGTTTATCGACGAGATAGGGAAGCATGCCAAACTAAATGACGAGGTTACAGGCGCCATAAATCTTGCAGTGGAAGAGGCTGTGGTTAATTCCATCATGTATGCATATCCTGAAGGTAAGGAGGGAGAGGTTAAACTCACGGCAACGGTTGACTGCAAAGAGAATACGATAACCTTTGTTCTCTCTGACCACGGCATTGAATTCAATCCTCTTGCCGCTCCGGAGACTGACACCACACTTGGCGTTGAGGAACGCAAAATCGGAGGACTCGGCATCTTTCTCGTAAAACAGCTTATGGACAGGATTGATTATAAACGCAACGGGGATGAGAATATTCTCACCATGACAAAAAATATATAACAAGACTTTTCTGATTTACGTTCTTCCCCTCTCCCGTCTCCCCTTCCAGTGGAGAAGCAGTTTGCCATATAATTTGAAAACCTATAGCAATAAGTCTAAATCTATTATTCTTAGGCAAGACTAAACGTCAAATATAAAGCATTAAAGGCAAACTAAGGTAATCGCTCCGCCCCCAGAGGGGGAGGCGGGGGAGGGGAAGAAACAAATCAGAAACTTTTAAATATAATTATCTATGACACTCGACGATATAATAAAAGGTATAGAAGAGGAAATTTCCTCGAAGATAAGGCGAAGCGGAATGATGTTCCGGATTTTCTCAAGGGTTAAAACCGAGCAGTCTCTCCGCCACAAGATAATGTTCAAAGACAAGAAATATCTCGCCGGCAAGGCTAAGATCCAGGATATGCTCGGCATGCGTATCGTACTTTATTTCCCCGACGATGTGGAGGCTCTCTCGATATTCCTCGGAACAAATGATTTGGTGAAGAGCTCTGTTGACGAACCGGACATCTCTACATTCTGTCCACAACGGCTTAACCTAACGAAAAACATTCCGGAAAAGTATGTCGAAGACTTCCGGAAAGGGTTGCCCGCAGACTTGGCTCAGTATGTCGACGATACTTTTGAGATTCAGGTGCGCACTATCTTCTCTGAGGGTTGGCACGAAGTGGAACACGACATGCGATATAAATGTAAGCAAGACTGGGTGGGCTGCGAACAAGACAGCCGTACGCTGAACGGAATGATTGCCACTCTCGAAACTGTAGAATGGGGAATGAAGTCTCTCTTCCATGAAATGTCGCAGCGCAATTTCCGACAAGGCAACTACCGCGCCATGCTCCGCAACAAGATGCGCATACGCTTTGCCGACAACGATTTCTCGCCAGAAGTGGCTGAATTTCTGCAGCAACACCACGACGTGGCTCAAAGACTGCTTGAGGTTGACCGTGTAGTATTCGTATTAAGCATGCTACATCAGGAGAAGGATATTCCGCTTACTTTCGACAATGTGGTATTTCTTGCCAACAATATTGACATTCAGGACGAAGAACTCTCTAAGATTGCTGCGTCAAGAAATATATAATTCAAGTTTCGGATTTATAATCTTCCCCTCCCCCGCCTCCCCTTCCAGGGGCGGAGCAGTTACTCTTTCTACTAAAAAAAAAGAGATAATTACTTTTAAAATTAGTAATGATACAGATTTAGTAATGATACAAATTTTGTAATGACAAATATGCAAGGTTATAACAATTAAAGGTAACTGCTCCGCCCCTGAAAGGGGAGGCGGGGGAGGGGAAGAACTAAATCAGAAAACTTAAGTATATAACCTTTTATAATCAAATGCAAGAAGGAATCAGTAATTGTCGAGAACCTGTTTCTTTCTTGCTTTTTTTAGTTCTTTATTACGATGTATCTTGTTT
This sequence comes from Prevotella sp. UBA1104, assembly GCA_002314055.1. Lineage (GTDB taxonomy): Bacteria > Bacteroidota > Bacteroidia > Bacteroidales > Bacteroidaceae > Prevotella. Next base: position 3,769 of record DCBP01000101.1, on the reverse strand, counting down.
ATTACAGGCTGTGCCAGGAGTTTTAGCACACCGAGCAGATTTGCACCTCCTGCTGTCTGGGCAGCTACGAGCTGGCGGTCGGTCGACGTAATTCCGACATAGTCCGGACGACGTTTCCTGTTACCATAGACCACCACCTCGGCAAGCATTCTTGATGCCGGCAGCATCCAAATCGTGTCGGTCATCTCATCGTGTTTTAGAAGACGTGTCTCGCATTTTGGATGGTAAAAATTTACTCTCTTGAAATTTTCAGGAATGGAGAATGTTCCGTCCCATGCCGACTTCACAACTTCTCTGTTGTCCCATCTTATTGCCACATCGCGCAACGGCAACTTAGTATCGGCAGAGATTACTATTCCCCGTCGCTGGGCTGCCAAAGACAAGCTGAATAAACTTTCCAGCAAGAATAAGATGAAGTATCGTCTGTACATGAGCATCACATTGTTTATCTGTCCGTATTTACAATGCAAATGTAACTATTATTTCTATATACGGCTTTTAATTAAAGCAAATTAACGACAAGAAAGACAATTATTAACAGTAAAGGAAAAAAACAGAAAATCCTTCACCACGTCTCTTTCTATCTGGAAATGAAAGGGTTATGGTGAAGGATTTTTATTTTGAATATTTTCTGGATTATTTATTTTCTTGTGAACCTTACGTTCAGCGTATATGGCTTCTGAGCTACAGAATACTTCGTCAGCACGCCCGGTCCGCAACTGCTGTTGCCGAGTCCCATCATGGCTGCATCAATATTCAGATATACGTTGTCCTCGGTCTGTAGGTCGCAGTCGTGGGCTACGGTTGAGAGTTGTTTTTCTGAATACGGCAAGGCGGAGAACGAAAACAGTGTGTCGTCGGTAGGTGTAACGACGTATCCCCTACCCTTTGCCGTCGTCAGCTGGAGCGTTGCCGTCTGCTCGTGGTTGCCGCTGAACTGCGGGCGCGGATAATGCACATACTCTTCATTGACGTTGCTCTCCCATCTGCCGACAGAGGTTGCCTCAAGACGGTCTACATAACTGTCTTGCTTGCCCTGTCCGTACCACGACAGACTGGTCATCTCCTTGTTCATCAAGAATGTGTTGCCCACGCATGGCAAAGGCGGAAGCTGTCCGTCGGGAGTATATGTGGCATGGAAATCCACCGATCCTTCGGCATCCATCGTATATCTGTAATCCACAACAATCTTGCCCTTGGCATAACGATACTCCCGGGTAGTGGTAACGGTAACTGTGCCGTCGCTATTCTTTACGGAAGACAGCGGTTTCGCAACGACGGTCTCCGGGTTGTCGAGACGGTTGTTTTTCCAGTCCTTTGCTATCCAGTTGCCAAAGCCCTTGTCGTTGTCGAGCGGAGCGCGATAGAAATGTGGCTTCACGATACCGAACCACTCCTCGGCTGTCTTCACGTCGGTCTGTTTGCCTGTCTTCAGCGGAGCCGACTTGAAAGCCGTGGCGAGACGGTCGTTAAGCGAAAACTGCTCGTGCTTTACTTCAAATCCTGCCTTTGCCCATTTCGTGTCGTTCTTTAGCTGGATGCTGATGTTCAGGCGCACATCGGCATCTTTGCTGAACTTTACCGTCGGCACGCTCATATTCTTTATCTCTCCCTTCTTTATTACCTTACCGTTTTCCGTAACGTTGAACATCAAGCGGTAGTTGTCCATATCCGCCATATTGTCGTGGAGAGTAACAGAGAGCTTATTGCCGTTCAACTCTAAAGCCATCGGTGCATACACCTGTTTCACCTCGTAGTATTTCGGGGTAGGCTTGCGGTCGGACGTAACGATACCTTTCATGCAGAAAGCCTTCAGATTAGGCACGTCGCCGAAGTCTCCGCCGTATGCCACCATCGTCTTTCCGTCGTCGCGTTTCTTGAAGATGCCCTCGTCTGCCCATTCCCAGATAAAACCGCCAAGCATGCGCTTGTTGCTGTAAATCTCATCCCAATAGTCCTTGAAGTTTCCAAGGGCATTGCCCATGGCATGAGCATATTCACTGGTCAGCACAGGCCGGTTGTCGTTTGTCTTGCGGGCGATACTAAGCAGTCGTTCCCAACGGGCATTTTCGGGGCGCTCCATATTGTTGTCTTTCACTCCTGGATTCAGATATTCCCCCTGAACGCGCGGATAGAAACGACTTATCACGTCTACATATTCCGGGTCTTTATTGTCTGGTCCCTGTGCTCCCTCATAGTGTACGGGGCGTGTGGGGTCAAACTCATGTATCCATGCTGCCGTCATGGCAAAGTTGGGTCCCCAGCCCGACTCGTTGCCGAGCGACCAGAACACTACCGACGGATGGTTTCTGTCTCTCATCACCATTCTCTGCGTGCGGTCGATGAATGCCGCTGCCCATGTGGGGTCGCAGGCAAGAGTGCCGCGCAGTCCGTGCTCCTCAAGGTCGGTCTCGTCCATTACATACATACCGTATTCGTCGCACAGTTCATACCACCGTTCGGAGTTCGGATAATGACAGGTGCGCACGGCGTTGATATTGCATTGTTTCAAGAGTCGGATATCTTCTATCATGCGCTGTTCCGTCATCACGTGTCCCGTCTCGGGGTCCATCTCGTGGCGGTTTACTCCGCGCAGACGCACCTGCTTGCCGTTCACGAGCATCATTCCGTCTTTTATCTCCACCCGGCGGAAGCCTACTTTTGTTTCTGCCCTCTCCACGGCATTGCCAAGGGAATCAACAAGGGCAAGTTTTAGGGTATAGAGATACGGGTGTTCGGCATCCCATTTATGCGGATTCTTCACCATGGTCTTCAGCCATCCGTATGGCGCATAACCTCGCTGCGGATTGCGCTGGTTGAGGATTTTTCCTTTCTTCTCGAGATTTAGCATAGGCTCTGCTGCCTGCCACAGGGCGGTATCAGTAACCGCCTTGCCCTCAGCGTCGTAGAGCATTGCCGTGATGCGGTATCCCTTGCCCTGCTCTGTGCCGCTGACGGCGAGTCGTGGGTCGATGACGAGTTCGGCATCGCGGTAAAGGCTGTCGAGCGTGGTCCTCACACCGAAGTCTGCTATGCGTATCTTCGGAGTGGCATAGAGTTCTATGCTTCGGTGGATTCCGGCAATGCGCCACATGTCTTGGTCTTCAAGATAACTACCGTCGGAGTATTTCATAACCTTCATGGCTATAAGGTTTTCACCCTCATGGAGATATGGCGTGATAAGGAACTCTGCCGGTTCCATACTGCCCTGCGAATATCCCACTTCCTTGCCGTTGATATACAGATAGAAGGCGCTCGACACGGCTCCGAACCTTACGTACACGTCTTTGCCGTTCCAGCTGGACGGAACGGTGAACATGCGGCGGTAGCAACCCGTCGGGTTTCTTTCCACGTATGCCGTGTATGTTTTCTTCGGCTCTTTCATCACGTAGGGCGGGTCTATCTTGAAGGTATATCCGCTGCTGCTGTATATAGGAGTTCCATAGCCGTTCATCTCCCAGTCGCCCGGCACGCGGAATGTTTTCCATCCGGTGTCGTTAAACTCTGGAAGGTAGAAATTCTGTGGCTGCTCATCGGGAGTCTTTGTCCAGTTGAATTTCCAGTCGCCGTCGAGCTTCAGACTCATGTCGCCCTCTTGCTGGAGGTATGGCATGAATGCAGCCCTTGCCGGCATACGGTTTTTCTGCAGCACATACTGGTTTTCCCAATCGTGTTGTCCGGCATTGGCATTGAGCGATAAAGCCAATGCCGCAGCAAGTATCATGTATCTCATAATTATATTTCCCTTATTAAGTAACTAATCAGAATT
>DCBP01000053.1 GCA_002314055.1 Prevotella sp. UBA1104 | reverse complement strand
GGAGACGGGAGAGGGGAAGACACCGTCTAAGATGAATACAGAAATTCATATTATTTGCGTGTTTCAGTTTTGTTTTCAGTGTTTCAAAAGTGTTTCATTTCAGAAATGAAACAAAAATACATATAATTCTCTGATTATAAAGAAGTTAAAGTGTTTCACTACTGAAACAAAGATTTGTTTCTGAAACGCTTGCTGTTTCACGTCTGAAACACCTTAACTATCTATATATCAATTAATTAAATACGATTTTGTTTCAAAAATTTTTTGAAACACATTTGAAACACTTTCATGAAACACGGCCATCATTTTTCATCTTTCTTACTTAATTTATTACCTTTTGCTATACGACAAACAGTACTTATGCTCGTCCCCAACTTATCCGCAATCTGTCTGTACGACAACCCGTTCGGCTGTTTCAGTTCATGAATGATGTAGCGTTCCAGTTCAGCCTTCTCCGTAGTACGTTAGGTTTAAAATATAGTTGATGTGAGTTGTTATCTATTTTAGCAGAGCGTAAAATGCTCATTACTTGCATGGTAAAGGTTAATAATAATTAAATATATGGGGTAAAATATCGTTCGTATTATGAAGATAAGGAGAAAATGAGTAAATTTGCAGCCGATTTTAATTCGTCAAGGCTCAAATAAGTTGCGACACGAAGTCGTGCGCCTTGCGGAACAAACCCGTTTAAAGTAATAAAATGTACGCAATCGTAGAGATTAACGGTCAGCAGTTCAAGGTTGAGGAGGGCAAGAAATTGTTCGTTCATCACATGCAGAACGCTGAAGAGGGTCAGACTGTAGAGTTTGACAAGGTTCTCCTCGTAGACAACGACGGAGACGTAAAGATTGGTGCCCCAGTAGTAGAGGGTGCAAAAGTTGTATGTGAAGTAGTTAACCCACTCGTTAAGGGTGACAAGGTTATCGTCTTCAAGATGAAGCGCAGAAAAGACGAGCGCAAGCACGCTGGTCATCGCACTCACTTCACACAAATCTCAGTTAAACAAGTAATCGCTTAAAAAAAGGAGGACTAAGAGAAATGGCACATAAAAAAGGTGTAGGTAGTTCTAAGAACGGCCGTGAGTCAGCTTCACAGAGATTAGGCGTTAAGATTTGGGGTGGTCAGAAAGTCATCGCCGGCAACATCATCGTTCGTCAGCGCGGTACAAAGCACAACCCAGGTCAGAATGTAGGTATTGGTAAGGATGATACTCTTTACGCTCTTACAGACGGAGTTGTAAACTTCCACAAGGGTCGTAAGAACAGAAGTATCGTATCTGTACTACCTGAGGCAGAAGCATAACAATAAAAAAACTTATTCCAAACAAACATACAGTCTCCCCATTTCGGGAGACTTTTTTTATGTCCGTACCTGTATTATCCTTTCTGTAATACGCCGAAAAGAATTTAACGACAATAATAGACAGTTCTTGACAATCGCAGATAAACCCGTACAAGGAAAAAAGATTGTCTCTTGTTGTCTATATTGTCGTTAAAAAATCTTTTATGACTTTTTGTTATTTTTGTCTGATACTTCCCTTTATATATTATTGAGAAGAATTTTTCAATTATTTATCCCAGATATCTGTTTGTCCATAGCTTCCGCAGCCTTTCTGCCGTCGCCCATGGCAAGGATAACAGTGGCTCCACCCCTCACGATATCTCCTCCGGCATAGATTGTAGGAATAGAGCTCTGCATGTTGTCGTCAACGGCAATGGTGTTCTTCCGCCCGAGTTGCAAGCCATCTACAGAGTTAGGGACGAGTGGGTTAGGCGACACGCCAATAGCTACGATAACCTGATCCGTATCCAGCGTAAGCGTCTTCCCCTCAATAGGCTGAGGCCTCCGTCTTCCACTCTCGTCCGGTTCGCCAAGTTCCATAACCTGCAGCACGACCTGTTTGACAGCCCCGTTCTCGTCAGTAAGATACTCGATAGGATTATGCAAGGTAAGGAATCTTATGCCCTCCTCCTTGGCATGTCGAACCTCCTCAAGTCTTGCCGGCATCTCCTGTTCCGAGCGTCGGTAAACGAGTGTAACATTAGCTCCGAGTCTGCGAGCTGTGCGACACGAGTCCATAGCGGTATTTCCGCCACCCACAACAACCACGTTTCGTCCGAAATTCATCGGTGTATCCATTGTAGGGTCGGCAGCGTCCATCAGGTTCACGCGTGTAAGATATTCGTTGCTCGACATAATATTTATGGCATTCTCGCCGGGGATATTCATGAAGTTAGGCAGTCCGGCACCGCTGCCGATAAAGATTCCCTTAAATCCCTGTTCTTTAAGTTGCTCAACACCAACAGTTTTCCCCACGATGCAGTCGCAGGTAAATTCAACACCGAGTTTTCTGAGATTGTCAATTTCCTTCTCCACGATGGTGTTAGGCAGTCGGAATTCCGGAATACCGTATTTCAATACTCCGCCAATCTCGTGTAGAGCTTCAAACACATGAACATCGTATCCTCTCTTAGCCATGTCGCCGGCAAAGCTAAGTCCCGACGGACCGCTTCCCACGACAGCCACTTTAATGCCGTTGCTTTCAGCCTTTTCAGCGGGAACTCCGCCGTTCTCCCTTTCATAATCGGCAGCAAAGCGTTCAAGGTATCCTATTGCCACGGCAGGCTTGTTCATCTTCAGGTGAACGCAGTGGCTCTCGCATTGTTTCTCTTGTGGACAAACTCTTCCGCATACTGCAGGCAGCGACGAAGTGTTCTTCAGCACCCTTGCTGCTCCGATAATGTTTCCGCGCTCAATATTCTTGATAAACGACGGGATGTCGACAGATACGGGGCATCCTGTGGTGCATCCGGGATTAGCGCAGTCAAGACAGCGTTGTGCTTCCCGCTGGGCCATTTCCAGGGATATTCCCTTGTTTACCTCTTCCTTACGGTGATGAATTCTGTATTCAGGGTCGAGTTCCGGCATGCGAACCCTTTCTATTGCCGTTCTCTCCTTAGGCTTTATGTTTTTGCGCAATTCCGTGCGCCAGGGAGCATTGCGGTCCTTCAGTTGGGAGATGGTTTCCGTTGGTTCTGCTGATGCTTCAGACACGGAATTACATGTTGAAGTTTCCATGCAGTCGTCTACCTTCACGGAAGCGAGATGCTCTTCAAAGTGTTCCATTTCCTCTCGCTCAGCGTTTTTGAAAGTTCCCATTCTGCTCATCATCTCATCCCAGTCGACGAGAGCCCCGTCGAATTCCGGTCCGTCGATACATACAAACTTTGTCTTGCCCCCAATTGTCAGTCGGCATGCTCCGCACATTCCAGTGCCGTCAACCATGATGGTATTGAGCGAAACATCAGTAGGTATATTGTATTTTTCAGTCAGCTTGCAGCAGAATTTCATCATTATAGGCGGTCCGATGGCAAAGACCTTGTCGATGTGTTCCTGATTGATAAGTTTCTCCATTCCAACGGTAACGACTCCCTTCTCCCCTTTTGATCCGTCGTCGGTCATGACGACAAGTTGGTCGCTGCTGTCTCTCACCTCGTCTTCAAGTATGATGAGTTCCTTAGTCCTTCCGGCGATAACCGAGAGGACCCTGTTCCCTGCAGCTTTCAGTGCTCTTATGATAGGCAGCATGGGAGCCGTTCCCACTCCGCCTCCGGCACAGAGCACCGTTCCGTATTTTTCTATCTTCGTGGGAGATCCGAGTGGTCCTACTACATCCTCCACAAAATCGCCTTCGTTAAGGCTGCAAAGTTTTTTCGACGAGAGTCCCACTTGCTGTACCACGAGAGTTACAGTACCCTTCACGGTATCGGCATCAGCTATGGTGAGCGGCATTCTTTCGCCATGTTTATCCACTCTTACGATAACGAAATTTCCGGCTTTTCTGCTTTTGGCAATCAGTGGGGCTTCTATTTTAAAGAGGAAGACCCTATCAGAGAATTGTTTTTTTTCGGTAATTTTAAACATATAATAAGATAAGAGTTAGAGTTAATATTAATTAGGTAAAGACCTTTCTTTTGCAAATTTAATACAAATATGCAGAAATAAAAAGAAAGAGAGGAAATATTTTATTCCTCTCCTTCTGTGTCGTCGCTAATAGTAAGTTGTTTCAGATCGTAGAAACTGCCGTTGTAGATATTGAAATCTACATATCCTTTTATGCCCGGCAAGCGTCCGGCATCGGTGTGCTGCCAAAATTTCCACTCGCCTTTGTATTCAATCTTGTCCACATAGTAGTGGGCTATCCAGTATGGATAGTCGTCGAACACCGGACTGTTCAGGTTGGTCATCTTAAACTTGTAATAAGTATAGATAATCGGCTTCACGTGGTACCTGTCTTCTACGATATGTAGCCACGTCAGTACGTCTCTCTGGAAATCCTCCACGCTCTTGTCGGCAGGTTTGTGTTCCACGTCGAGCACGGGAGGCAGATCGCCCACCTCGAGCGGTACTTTATCAAGGAAGAAGTAAGCCTGCTGCCTTGCCGAAGACTTGTTGCTCCAGAAGTGGTAAGCCCCTCTTATAAAGCCATATTCGCGAGCTTGTTGAAAGTTTTCGTTGAAAGACGGGTCAACTTTGCTTGCTCCCTCGGTGGCCTTCATCACGACAAAGCGTATCGGACTTTTTTCTATCATTGCGTTTTGCAGCAATTCCCAGTCTATGTCTCCTTGATAATGACTGATGTCAATACCTCTTATTTCATATCCGTCGGGGTATTTGGCGTCTCCGTAGAGTGCACGCCATCTAAACCCGAGCGGACTGACGAAAAAGTAATAGAATGCCCATACGTAAGCCACCACAACCAGAATGCCTCCTGTCCACCACGCCATTTTCGTTCGTGAGCCGAAGAGCATGTCAATAATCGGTGTCCTACTTTTTCTGCCCCTTTTTTTGTTTGGGGCGACCTGTCGTTTCCTTACAGTCTTACGCCTTCTATTAGCTTCCATTTCATGTTATCCTTATCCTTAAACCTTGTGTATTTCTTTTTTTCCATCCCCTCAAATTACATTATCATAAGAGGGCATCAATATCTTTCTATTCCTTAGAGTTTTCGAGTGCCAGAGTAATTGTAGTACGGTCGCATACCTCAGGTGGTCCCCAATACTGAATAGGTCCGGGATAGACGAAAGAAGTTTCCTTTGCCCATTCGTCGCGGTGCATCTCGAGTTCCTTAAACGGTTTGCCGTTTAGGTCGACCAGCGCCTTGCATATTACCGGTTTCATTTCTCCGTTTCTGCGCTCCATGTTAAGAAGTGAAGTAAGTGGGAAACCGCCGGCCTTCCATTCATCGTGTGGTGCGATGGTATTTCTCACCGTTGCCATGTATCCCGTTTTGCCGTTAGCCACGAGATGTGCGGCACTTGCTCCGAGAGCGTAGCAGTAATTGGTGTCGAAGTTAGAAGGAGGGGCGCAGCGTCCTTCATATCCGAAGAAGTGGTGTTGAGAGCTGAATTTGCCCTTGAACTTCCCTTCGCTCTTCCATTTCTTCAATCTTGCTCCACACATTCTTGAAATCAGTTTCTCTGTTTCGATAAGAGAAACCTGTACATTTCCGTGAGGGTCTCTGTCGAGAGAAAGTTGTCTGGCTACATCATTAGGCAGTGTCTCGAAAGTATCCCTGTTTTTCTCCGAGAGATGTTGCAAGATATATTCCCTCTGTTCGCCGTGGCTCAAGAACCGGTATTCGTCGCCGTGCAATGCCAGCAAGTCGTTCTGTTCGTCAATAAGTCTGCCGATTGCCGGTATGAATTCAATAAGCCCTTCAGGCACGAGCACTACTCCATAGTTCATTCCCCTTTCGGCGCGGTAAGCAATGACATTACATATCTGGTCGATAATCTGGTTAAGACTCATGTCTTTCTCTTTAACCTCCTCGGATATCAGGCATACGTTAGGATGGCACTGTAGGGCACATTCAAGGGCGATATGACTTGCGGAGCGGCCCATGAGCTTAATGAAATGCCAGTATTTGCGAGCCGAATTGCAGTCGCGCTCAATATTTCCGATTAGTCCGGAATATACCTTAGTGGCAGTGTCGAAACCGAAAGACGTTTCAATCTCCTTGCACTTCAAGTCTCCGTCGATAGTCTTCGGCACTCCGATAACCTGTATTCCATAACCCTTCGCCTTGAAATACTCGGCAAGGACACAGGCGTTAGTATTGGAGTCGTCGCCTCCCACAATGACGAGAGCCTTTATATTAAGGTATTTAAGTATTTCGTATCCCTTTTCAAACTGTTCTTCGGTTTCGAGTTTAGTTCTTCCAGAACCAATCATGTCGAAGCCTCCGGTATTGCGGTAGTCGTTGACAAAGGTTTCTGTAATTTCGATGTATTTGTGTTCTACAAGTCCTCCCGGTCCCAACAGAAATCCGAAAAGTCTGTTGTGTGGGTTCAGTTTCTTCATTGTGTCGAAGATGCCCGTGATGACGTTGTGTCCGCCAGGAGCCTGTCCGCCACTGAGGATTACGCCGACGTTGGTCTGTTCATGAAAGTTTTCCTCACCTTCCACGAATTCCACTACAGGCATTCCGTAAGTGTTAGGGAAAATCTTCTTGATTGTTTCCTGGTCGGCAATACTTGCCGTGGTTTCTTCCTCCTTCAGTGCCACGGCTGTCCTCAATCCTTTTGGAAGAGTAGGCTTGTAGGAATCTCTCGCTCTTTGAAATGCGCTTTTTTCCATAATATTTATTTTAAGTTTTTAGTTTGCAATGTTATTAAATGTTGTAGACAATGTCATAATGTTTATTCAGGCACAGACCATCAGGCATTACATAATCATTTGTTTTAGCCGATGTCGTTTACGAGTTGCAAATGTAACAATATAATTTAACACTTGCAAATTTTTTGTCATTTTTGTTCAAGCTGTAGGATATATACAGTTCTAACCTATATAATTCATTGAATGATTATAATGTCGGGAGTTAGGTAGATTTTTTTCAGACAAACAACAAAACATTTATAT
>DCBP01000122.1:2157-4761 GCA_002314055.1 Prevotella sp. UBA1104 | reverse complement strand
TATATGTCGCGACGTTCGCTCTGGCGGTAAGGTCCGTATTCTCCGCCGAAGCTCACTCCCTCGTCGAATTTTATTCCGAGCCATTTGAATGACTCAATGATATACTCTTCGGCTCCAGGCACAAAACGGTTGGAGTCAGTATCCTCGATGCGGAATACAAGGTCGCCGCCGTGTTGCTTGGCAAACAGATAGTTATACAATGCCGTACGCACACCGCCGATGTGCAAGGCTCCTGTAGGACTTGGTGCGAAACGCACTCTTACTTTTCTTTCTGACATTTCTCTATCAATAGATAAATAATTGTTTTAAATCCTGTTTATTGATGCATTTTATACCATGATAAATGCTTAGATGTGCAAAAATACAACTTTTTTATCAATTGTTGTATTATTTTTTGTATTTTCGCAGTTGAAAACCTATTTATATAATTTATAGGACAAAATTTGGATGTAAAAAGCGATTAAGTGAGTGCAATGAAAACTTGTTTTCAAATTGCCGATCGTAAGTTTTTTATATAAAAGCTTTAACTCTCATTACGATAACATTATGAATAAGTTCAGCTTGTCAGAAAACCATCATTGGCGGAAAATATGCAGCAGAATTGCCCTTGTCGTCATTTCTGTAACGATTATAGTATGCTTCATTCCGCGCAACAGCGGACCGCAATTCCGCTATGATGTAGGAAAACCATGGATGTACGGGTCGTTGATAGCCAAGTTCGACTTTCCTATCTATAAGACCGACGAGGCTATCAAGGAAGAGCGCGACAGTCTGTTGCGCAGTTTTGAACCTTATTATAATTTCAGTTCCGATACGGAAAGCCGGATGATGACAAAGTTCTTTGAGGATTTCAAAGACGGCATTCCGGGGATGCCTAAGACTTTCACTTCGGTCGTGGCCGACAAGCTTCACCAACTGTATCAGACGGGAATAATGGGCACTCCTGAATATTCTGCCATGTCGAAAGACACCTCGGCAGTGGTAAGACTCGTTGACGGCAAGCTTGCCACAAGCGTGAAGGTATCGAGTCTGCTGTCTACCATGGGAGCTTACGAACAGCTTTTCCACGATGAGACCCTCGCTCCCCACAGAGCCTTGCTGCAGCGCTGCAACCTGAACGAGTATATCGAACCTAATGTGGTATACGACAGGGAGAGGAGTGAAACGGAGCGCAATGATTTGCTGGGACAGATACCTTTGGCAAGCGGTATGGTACTTTCCGGACAGAAGATTGTAGACCGTGGCGAGATTGTCGACGACTATACCTTCCGCGTGCTCAGCTCCTTCGAGAAGGAGACGCAGCGGCGCAGTGCATCGACGAGAGCTATTCCTTCAACCATAGCCGGTCAGGTGATTTTCGTGTCGCTTTTCATCGTGCTCTTCACCATGTATCTCGGACTCTTCCGCAAGGATTATTTCAGCAAACCGCGCAGTATCGCAATGCTCTATACCATGATAACGATATTCCCGATACTCGTGTCGCTGATGATAGAGCATAATATCTTCAGCGTTTACGTATTGCCGTTTGCGATAGCCCCGATATTCATACGTGTCTTTATGGATTCCCGTACGGCATTCCTCGCCCATGTAGTGATGGTGATGCTGTGTGCGGCGGCTGTGAAATATCAGTATGAGTTCATCATCGTGCAGCTCGTCGCGGGTCTGGTTGCCATATATTCACTGCGCGAACTGTCGCAGCGTGCGCAGCTGTTCCGCACGGCAGTCCTTGTCACCTTGGCATGTTGTTTAGTGTATTTCGCCATGCAGCTGATGACCGACAACACCTTTTCTACCGTAGACAACAGCATGTACAAGTATTTTGTCATCAACGGCATCCTGCTCCTCTTTGCCTATCCGCTGATGCTGATAATAGAGAAGACCTTTGGCTTTATCTCGAACGTAACGCTTATCGAACTCTCTAATACGAGCAAGGATTTGCTACGCCGCCTCAGTGAGGTAGCGCCCGGAACGTTCCAGCATTCTATTATGGTGAGCAATCTTGCCTCGGCCATTGCCGAGAAAATCGGTGCGAAGGCGCAGCTCGTGAGGACGGGAGCCCTTTATCATGATATAGGAAAAATGCAGGACCCGGCATTCTTTACCGAAAACCAGAACGGCAATAACCCTCTCGAGAAGATGAACCGCGTTGATGCCGCGCGCATCGTTATCAGCCATGTGCCTGAGGGACTGAAACTGGCTGAGAAATACAACCTGCCGAGTGTGATAAAGGATTTTATCAGTACTCATCACGGAACGGGACTTACCAAATATTTTTATATATCATATAAGAACGAGCATCCCGATGAACCTGTCGACGAGTCGTTGTTCCGCTACCCTGGACAGAATCCCTTTACCCGCGAACAGGCAATCTTGATGATGGCAGATTCTGTTGAGGCTGCAGCGCGCTCACTGCCGGAATATACGGAGACGAGCATCAGTAATTTGGTCAACAAGATTATCAATGGGCAGATGGCAGACGGCTTTTATGAATATTGTCCTATCACTTTCCGTGATGTGGCTGTTGCCAAGCAGGTACTGATAGACAGGCTGAAGTCGATTTACCATACGAGGGTTAGTTATCCCGAACTGAAGCCACAGGCTTAA
>DCBP01000122.1:0-2067 GCA_002314055.1 Prevotella sp. UBA1104 | reverse complement strand
CTCTCCCAGTCCTCCCATCTCTCCCACCAGAAAAAACAAAAAGGTTTGTGCTTTTTATTGCACAAACCTTTTATTTTGCGCAATAATACCATATTTTGTGGTTAAGCAATGTTAAACAATAAGGCTATTTATCGGAAATACAGAACAAATAAGATACCTTTGCAGCCAATTTGTATTAAAAAGTATTTTGGATAAGATGATTAAATTAAAAAATGTTTGCTTGTCGGCTGTGCTGGCAACAACAGCAATGACCGCAAATGCAGGCGGTCTGCTCACTAACACCAACCAGAACATCGCTTTCAACCGAATGATGAGCCGTGAGGCTTCTATCGGCATCGACGGTGTTTACTACAATCCTGCCGGAGTGGCTTTCATGAAAGATGGTCATCATTTGAGCATCAACTTTCAGTCGGCATGGCAGACTCGTACGATAGAGAATTCATACCCGCTCTTTCTTTATAATGCTAACAATCCATCAGCTAACAGAAAATTCAAGGGAGAGGCATTCGCCCCGGTAATCCCTTCGTTTCAGTATGCTTACAATAAGAACCGCTGGTCGTTTCAGGGTAACTTCGCTCTTGCCGGCGGAGGCGGAAAGTGTAAGTTCGACGACGGACTCGGTTCGTTTGAGGAGGTAGTGGCAAACATCGGTTTGCTCGGCAATACGCTTGCTCCGTATCTCCAGAGACTGCTCCCTACTAATCCGGATATCGTGAACCCTAATGCTGCCGATCCCGTGTATCAGCAGATTGGCGGTTATGGCTATACCTACGACAGCTACATGCGCGGTCGACAGTATTACTACGGCTTGTCTCTCGGTGCAGCCTATCGCATCAGCGACAACTTATCGGTATATGCCGGAGTGCGCGGCATCTATGCCACCTGCAACTACTACGGATACGTTAAGAATATCTCGTTCGTCGGCAAAGGCGGAGCCAAACTTCCACTCTCGTCAATCGTAGACCCTAACGACCCGCAGAGTTCCGACATCGAGCTGAATACCGACCAGACGGGTTATGGCTTTACCCCGATACTCGGCATAGACTACAAAACCGGACGCTGGAACTTCTCTGCAAAGTATGAGTTCAAGACCCACATGTGCCTGAAGAACCAGGGCACGGTAATCACTCCCGTTAGCAAGTTGAACAATATCGGTGCAAACCTCATGGCAGCCGGTGTTCCGGCACAGGTGCTGCAGCAGGTTGCCCCGGCTATCAATGCAGCCAAGGAGAATATCAACGAACTTATCGCCGAGTATGACCAGGATCAGAACGGCAAGGATCCGGGCGACATTCCGGCTCTCTTGACTCTCGGCGTGGGCTACAGTCCTATCGATGCTCTCCGCATCAACGTAGGTTTCCACTGGTTCGACGACAAGGAGGCAACATCGGGTTATCGCTACGACACATATAAGAAAGACGAGAGCGGAAAGGAAGTTGTCGTACAGAAGCGTGTTGACCGCCACAAGAAGCTAAAGCGCGGAACGCTTGAATACAATGCCGGTATCGAGGGCGACGTGAACAAGATACTTACCTTGAGTGCTGGATGGCAGAGCACCAACTACGGACTCTCTGATGCGTCGATGGACGACAAGTCGTTTGTCGTTAGCTCCAACTCTGTAGGTTGCGGTGCCAAGGTCAATATCTCAAATAAGATGTCTCTCAATGTGGCATACTTCCATACCTTCTACAAGCACAAGAAGACTTCTGGAGCTAATGCCACGACAGCTCTGGTATATACTGCCGACTACACTCGTAACAATGATGTCGTTGGTATCGGACTTGACATTGACTTCTAAGTTTTTATAAGGACTACTCTTAAAAAACACACATATTTGAATTATCGTTCCCCGGCTTTCTCGTGAAGAGAAGGTCGGGGATTTATTTTTAAAAGTTAAATCCCTTTGATTATTGTTCCTTATCTTAGGTCCTTCCGGAATTTTAAGTGATAGTATATATTAAGTAGCTATTCACAATTAGTTTATAGAAACAACAAAACATTTATATTTAAAACAACCGTAACAACATAAACAACCCAAACAACTTTCATGTTTGTCACGCACGCTGC
>DCBP01000073.1:4286-5160 GCA_002314055.1 Prevotella sp. UBA1104 | reverse complement strand
AACTTCTCATAATAGGAACTAATAGAACAAAACATTTCAACCTGTACGGTTTGAAATCATAGTAGGTGCGGTGTCTCACCGCACAATGAGGAATGTTATCAAGCATTTTATCAACTCTAAATAGTCATAATGTACTTGCTACTGTGCGGTGAGACACCGCACCTACTACCTTGAACATCATTTATTGATAATAAGAACTATCATTTCCAACCGTACAGCTCGAAACATTTCCTATTTATTAGGAGAACATAATGTTTCACTAATAAATACGAATAGAAATGAAATTAGACAAATTTGAAGAGTTCCTAAGCCAAGGCAATATGGCTAAGAACACGATTTCGGCATATCTGTATGCCGTGAAGGAGTTTGGCTCTCGACACAAAGAGTTGAACAAAAGAAACTTGTTGGTTTACAAGACCTACTTGATTGAGACTTATAAACCAAAGACGGTGAACCTCCGTATTCAGGCGTTGAACAAGTATCTTGTATTTGTAGGCAAGACTAAACTCCGCTTGAAGTCGGTCAAGGTGCAGCAGCGTTCTTACTTGGAGAATGTCATCAGTAATGCCGATTACATCTTTTTGAAGAACAAGTTGAAAAAGGAAGACAACTTGGAGTGGTACTTTGTAGTACGTTTCTTGGCTGCGACTGGTGCCAGAGTGAGCGAACTTGTGCAAATCAAGGTTGAGCATGTACAAGTAGGCTATTACGACATCTACACCAAGGGTGGCAAGATACGTCGTATCTATATTCCCAAGACATTGCGCACGGAAACAGGAAAGTGGTTGAAGACCGTCAACCGTACAAGTGGCTATCTCTTTCTCAATCGCTTTGGCGAGCGTATTACTACAAGAGGCATATCACAGCAGTTGAA
>DCBP01000073.1:0-4179 GCA_002314055.1 Prevotella sp. UBA1104 | reverse complement strand
CATCGCTATGCCAAGAATTTCTTGGAGAAGTTCAACGACATAGCCTTACTTGCCGACCTCATGGGACACGAAAGCATAGAGACAACACGCATCTATCTGCGAAGAAGTAGCTTGGAGCAACAAGAAATCGTAGATAAAGTTATCACATGGTAAAAGTAGTTATACAGAATTGCCACTATTGCCACTAAGAGTATTAACCGGCTGAATATCAATACTTTAATAAGGTTGCAGATTATAATAATCTGCAACCTTATTGCCACCTTATTGTTATACACAAAATGATTACATTTACATTCTAACAACCAGATACTCAGTACCTTTCGACGTTCGACGGAATTTTATGCCGTTAATGTTCCGGAGCTTTCTTCCGAACGAAAGCAGACTGTTTCCTACCATTCCTGCACCATATTTCTGCTTCAGCTCCTGAAAGATTGACGCTGCAGTGAGGTAAACGCCGCGACTCTCGTCGTCGGTGATGCAGAAAGTTTCAGAAAAACACTGCTCGGCGGGCTGTTCCACCCGATACTGCATGTTCCAGTCCATTATCCGCTTAGTCTCGTCGATGTCGAAATATCCCTTCTCGCCACGGTCGAGAGCAGCAAGAGCCTGGGCAAAGAGCTGCGTGTAGTTGGGGCGCCGGCTCACATCGATAGGTCCGGTAAGCTCCACGCCGAGAAAGCGACGGTTGCCCGACGGGTCGAAGAGAACATCGTCGATATTGCTTGTGGCGATAAACGAGGCAAGACGCGGAAACTCCTCCACATGTCCGCCATACGGCCGCTTTGTCTTCACGTTAGGCAACTGCACGAGGTTTTTCAGGAAGCCCTGTTGCACCTTTGCCGAAATCTGGTTGAACTCATCGAGATTTATCAGCAGAAACTGCGACATTGCCTGCAACACCTGGCGTTTCTCCGAGAGCACGAGGTTATCGGTATAGCCCCATTGCAGTTCCTGTGGGATTAGCCGGCGACAGAAAGTACTCTTGTTGTAACCCTGTCTGGATATCAGCAGCGGAACGATACTGTTGCCGTAGGTGCGCATATCGTAACTGCGCCACTGGTCTACCATGCCCAAGAACCAGGTATAAAACCAGTTCTCCCAATACGGGTTGTCGGTAGGCACGGTGCGTGCCAGCTCGCGGATATGGTCTTCGCCGTCCCATTGTCCGCTACACTTGAAGAGGTAGTCGTCTACAGGGAAGTAATTTCGTATATAGTTGGATTCCAAGAAATTGCGCACATCCTTTATCGACACTCTGATATCCTGCAGCTGTACCTCAAGGGTCATCTGTTTCTGCATGCGCGGATCAACGGGACGGAAAA
Source organism: Prevotella sp. UBA1104 (assembly GCA_002314055.1). Taxonomy (GTDB): domain Bacteria; phylum Bacteroidota; class Bacteroidia; order Bacteroidales; family Bacteroidaceae; genus Prevotella. The sequence goes on along the minus strand of DCBP01000073.1, from coordinate 2,857 downwards.
TCTGCCAACCGTTTTTCTCAAGATATTCGGTGTATTTCATCACCGTATTGTAGCGGAACTCATATTTGGAATTGAGAAAATCCATCATGTGCTGTATGCTGTGGCTAATGCTGTCCTTGTTTCCATTCTGTTTGTCGTCTGATGCCTCAAGAACCGTTACTGCATTTGCAGGCTGCATCTCAAGGTTTTGCCGCCTGACATTTCTGTCGATTTTCAATGCGGCAGCCTTTGGATTGAAATACGGCATTTCGTCGAGCGTCATCAGAAAGTCGGCATTCATACTCGGAACTGACGTCAGCAGTGTAGCCTTGACCATAGAGCGGTATACTGCCGCAGCCGAGGCGAAAGCAATCCTATGTAGCTGTTCGGCGGCAGCCTCATCAGAGGGCAGTTCACCGTTGCTGTCGGTATATTTCACGAGCACCTCCACTCCCCTGCCGTCGGCACTTGTCAGCGCACAGAATGTTGACGGCAGGACCATCACCGAGCGCTTTACCCCTTCCACTCCGTCAATATCCGTAATGTCGACAAACGAGAGGAGAAGGAGTCCGTTTGACGCCTTGAAAACAAGGTTGCCGGCAGTATCCTTGCCGTATTCGGCAGCCGGAATTACATGCTGCCAGGTTTTCATCCCCTTAAAATTCTGTATGTCCGAGAGCCCGTAGGCTATACTCTCCCTCAGTCGCGTCACGCTATCCTTACTGACGCCAGTCTTCACCCTACCGAGGAACTGCTCGAAGTTTTTTGTAGACAGCATCAGTTTGTTGTCTCTATTCTTGTGAGTAATGGTTATCTTTATCATCGTTTTCATGTCTTAGCATTTAAAATCAATATAGTTTCAGTTTTATTTCCCAATGAAACTCAGAGTGTCCTTATAAGACACTCCGTGTTTTCCTATAAAAGAAACATTGTTTCCCGCTTTGAAACTCTACCCAAGCAGCATCACTCTCTCTTCGGTATGGGCGAACTCCACCCGCTCGTAGCCGTATTTCAGGAACAAGCGCCTTATGTTTTCCTGCTGCGATGGCGAGAGTTTTTTGTCGCCGCGATGGTATCTGTAATAGGCGGTTTTGCCACCGAGCAAGTGTTTTACATCTTCGCGCAGGTCCTGCAAGTCAGCCCACTTGACGTCATTATACATTCCGTCGAATCCCCACGCCACGGTAGCTTTTCCGAGGCGCACATAATGGCGGCACTTGCCGTCCTTGCATGCATCCGGATAAACTGCCCTGCCGCAATCGGCAGTATTCGGTTTATACTTCACGGAGAGTTGTCTGAAGCAGCTGTCGGCATACTGGCAGTTTGTATTGAAGCAATACGCCCAATTGTTGGTAATAAAGTTTTTCATGATTTCCGGATCATTAATAATTTGTTCCATATTAAACTCCATTTAAATGATTATTAAAGTTGTGTTTTAAATATGGTGTAAAGTTACTGAATATTCAGCAAAAGAGCAAGAAAAGAGTCTTCTTTTTTATTTTTCGCAATAAAAACAACTCATTTCATTCAATTTTAGTGGCAATATACGGCAGCAGCAGCCCGTTTAGTGGCAATTAAGTAACAATAGAATTATTATTGCAATTAGGTTTAATAGCTAATATTCAGACGGTTATAGATATTAGTGGCAATAGTGGCAATAAATATTTTAAATTTAGCTTGTATAATACATAGGATAATGTATATAGTCGGAAGTGAGATGGTAATTTTTCATAAAAAAGACAAATAAAACAACAATGAATGGCGCATCATTTAATATGATATTGCATCATATGAAGCACAGACTTGCGGATAAGAATGACGATGACATCTTAGAAGATGAACTCCATGAAACTATGCGTAGGCTCAATTTTATAGAAGAGCAGGATGAAGCCAAGGAAATTCTATCCAATCTTCTGTCTCTGGCGGAAAACTACAAATGTTACCTTGTGGAGTATCTGCTTTTGGACTTTGTCATGGGAAAGGGATGTACGGAATGTTCAAAAACCGTTTGTGAAGATGCTTTTGGCAAGCATCCTACGTTTGCCGACATGATGCACCACCCTTGGTTTGAACATCTGATGAATCATCCGGCACAAACCGAGCCGTACAGTCCGCTTCCTCCAATCGTTCGTAACGATGCTTTCTATTGGCACACTTTCCACTTTCCGCTGTTTTTTCATCTTCAGAAGGGTAACAGTCTTGCATTGGAAGTATTGGATTATCTTGCGGCTAAAGGCGACATACCTTCCATGGAACGTGTGTCACTTTACTACTTCGAGAAATGTCTATTTTCCAAAGCATTTCTTTTATTTAAAGCTTTGTACGAGAAAATGCAGACAACGGAATGGTATAACTGGGCAATTTCACAAGAAATCACATACAAACTCGCTCATTTATATACCTATGGAGAAGGCGTGGAACAAAATCTCGACAATGCTACACAATGCAACAAAGAACTTGAAAATGGATACAACTGGGGAAACAAAGCCCAATACCAGTTAGGGAAAATGGCAGAGCAAAGGCATAACTACCTGGAGGCGATGTATTATTATAGTAAAAATATAGATTGTAAAGAGTACAGCAAGTACTGTTTCTACAGAGAAGACAAGCCTAAAGACTTGTTTCCACTTAGATTGGAGATTGCTTTCAGACAGACGAAGAAGAAACTTAGCCCCGTAGTTGACAGTCTAACACTTGCAACTTGCCTGAAGTACAACAACATGGAACTTCAGTTGAAGGTCGTGATGAATGCAAAAGTCACGATTGATTGGGGGGACGGAGAGATAGATTCTGTAAAATGGAAAGTGGATGACTGGGGACAGGTAAGACATTCATATCAATCGTTAGGCAATTATCGTATAACAATAAAAACTGACGA
>DCBP01000059.1:7549-28734 GCA_002314055.1 Prevotella sp. UBA1104 | reverse complement strand
GTTATGGATTTTCCGTGAAAACGCAAAGGAAAACGGGGAAATACAATGTTTACCCTCACCACCCCTCACACTTACCCTCACCACCGAAATGCCGATAAACAGGGGTTTTCGGGGCTATTGGTGAGGGTGTGAGGGTAAAAACGCCAAAAAACTTTTTTCTAATTTACACCTGCTTTTAGCTTTCCTTCTTGGAAAAGGAAAGAATTATTCGTACTTTTGTATGAAATTTATAATTCTCTACACACTATATCATGGACGTTAAGATTGAGCAATCCTGGAAGGAGCATATAGGAGCGGAATTCGAAAAGCAGTATTTCGTTGACCTGACGAACTTTGTAAGGCAGGAATACATGCACAACACGTGCTATCCTCCCGGCAACCAGATTTTCAATGCCTTTAACCTCTGTCCCTTCGACAGGGTAAAGGTGGTTATCATCGGACAGGACCCGTATCATGAACCGGGACAGGCCCACGGACTGAGCTTCTCCGTATGCGACGGCGTTCCCTTTCCGCCATCACTCATGAATATCTTTAAGGAGATTCAGATGGATCTCGGCAAACCTATCCCCCGCTCCGGCAATCTTACCCGATGGGCGGAACAGGGCGTGTTGCTGCTGAATGCCACTCTTACCGTCAGGGCGCATCAGGCAGCAAGCCATCAGCGCCGGGGCTGGGAGCAGTTTACCGACGCTGCGATAAAGGCTCTCAGCGCCGAGCGCGAGCATCTGGTGTTTATACTCTGGGGCGGATACGCCAGGAGCAAGGCACAGCTTATCGACACGAGCAAGCATCTCGTTCTGCAGTCGGTTCACCCGTCGCCGCTGTCGGCTAACCGCGGCGGATGGTTCGGCAACCACCACTTCTCGCGATGCAACGAATATCTCGAGAAAAACGGAATGACACCGATTGAATGGTGAAAAGAAACAGAATTCCCAATTCTCCCAAAACTCCCAGTTCTCCCAATACTCCCAAAACTCCCAAAACAAAAGAAAAAATGGAAAAAAAATATCTCCCCATCCTTCAAGTCGGCAACGTTCTCCTATCGCCCGACATTATTACTGAATGTTTCTGCTGCGACCTCGACGCCTGCCACGGCATCTGCTGCGTGGAGGGCGACGCCGGGGCTCCCGTTACGCTCGACGAGATTGCCCAAATTGAAGACTCTGTGGATACTGTTTGGGATGAGCTGTCGGCATCGGCTCAGGCGGTAATCGACAAACAGGGCGTGGCGTATGCCGACCGCGACGGCGACCTCGTTACGAGTATCGTGGGAGGCAAGGACTGCGTCTTTACTTGCTATGAAGACGGTTGCTGCCTGTGTGCCCTGGAAAGGGCTTGGCGCAGCGGCAGACTGAAAGATTTCTGCAAGCCTATCAGTTGTGCGCTCTATCCTATTCGTGAAAAGAAACTCAGCAACGGATTTGTCGGACTGAACTACAATCGATGGGACGTTTGTCGGGATGCCGTGAAGAAAGGACGCGAGCTGAAGCTTCCTGTATACAAATTCCTGAAAGGTCCGCTGACAAGACGTTTCGGAGAGGAATGGTACGGAGAACTGGAGGAGATGGCTCGCAACATCAATCTATAACAATTTTCCTCAACTCTTGCGGAATTTCGACGGCGACATGCCCACATGTTCCTTGAAATACTTGCCAAGGAACGACTGATTGGGGAAATTCAAATCCTCGGCAATCTCCTTTATACTCTTTGCCGTATTCTTGAGCTGAACCCTCAGTTCGAGCGTTACATACTTGTCTATCCACTCGTTCGGAGTGCGCCGGCTTACCGCCTTTACCGTTTCTGAAAGATATTTCGGAGTGATACACAGCTGTTCGCCATACCACGACACGCGGCGCTCCGTACGGAAATTCTGTTCCACAAGCATAATGAAGTCGGTGAATATCGACTCGGCTCGTGTCTGCTTGCGGGTAGTCCCCTGGCGCACGTCATACATCACATGGCTGATGTCATAAATCATTGCTGCCATCAGCGAACGAACCACGTCGCGGCGGAAGTTATGGCTTACCGTCTCCACCTTTTGCTGTATCATACGGAAATAAGTGATGATGTTTTCCACTTCGTCTACCCGGAGCCCAAAAACGGGATGGCTCCTCGAAAACAGGAACAGCGATGACAGGTCGTGGACTCCCTGCATCACTTCGTTGAAGAAATTCTCCGACATCATGATGGCTATCCCACTGAGGTCGCTACTGAGATGGCTGTTGTTTACCACCTGCCCCTCGCTGATTATTATCACGTCGTTGGGCTTCACCACCCGTTCCTCGGTATCTACCGTATAGCGCGCCTCGCCACGCAGACACAGCCCAACAAGAAGACACCCCATACGCCGCGGCACATCGGGGACTATCGGCAGATCGCCGAACTCGGGAAATAGCAGAAGGTCGTCGTCTATCGACGGTCCGTGATACTTCTGCTTTGTACTGGCTACGGATATGATGTCTATATTGTTGTACATATATTTATCTTGTTTATTCTGCTATTCTGTTTATTCCACACAAAAGTAATACTTTTCCACGACTGCACAAGCACAGATGTCATTTATCTGTCAGAAAACTTTGATTTTTTCTCTCTATAGCTTGCTTTTTTTACTATTATATCGTAACTTAGCACAAAATTTCAACAATATGAGAGAATCAGAAGAAAGATATATCAGTCTGCTTACCGATTTCGGTTTTAAACGCATTTTCGGTACGGTACCTAATCAGGACCTGCTCGTAAACTTCCTCAACTCTCTGTTTGAGGGGGAACAGGTAATTAAGAAGGTGACGTTCTTGAACAGCGAGAACGTGGGAGACGTGTACACTGACCGCAAGGCTATCTTCGATGTGTACTGCGAGAATGAACAGGGAGAGAAGTTTATAGTGGAGATGCAGAACGCATACCAGACTTACTTTAAAGACCGCTCGCTCTTCTATGCCACTTTCCCCATCAGGGAACAGGCACCCAAAGGGGCGGACTGGAACTTTAAGCTCAAAACTGTATATGTCGTGGCATTGCTCAACTTCGATATGAAAGACGAGGCTTTCGACAAACAGGATATTGTTCACAACGTGGGGTTGATGGAAACGAAAACTCACCGGGAGTTTAACGGGAAGCTGAGATTTAAATATGTGGAAATAGCTAATTTCAACAAGAAGCCGGAAGAATTGGTCTCACTTAACGACAAATGGCTATATGTATTGAAAAACCTTTCGCGGCTAGACAAACAACCAAAGGAGCTACAGGAAAAGGTATTTAATAAACTATTTGCTGAAGCTAAGATGGCAAGGTTCTCAAAGACTGAACTAAAGGAATACGAGGATAGTCTGAAGGCTTACCGCGACATAAAGAACTCTATCGATTCGGCTGAAGAGAAAGGAAGAGCGGAAGGTAGAGCTGAAGGCAGGGCGGAAGGTAGAGCTGAAGGAAGAGCTGAAGGAAGAGCTGAAGGAAGAGCTGAAGGTAGAGCTGAAGGACGGACGGAAGGCAAAGTCGAAACGGCACGTAATCTGCTCGCACTGGATATTCCAATTGGCACCATTATTAAGGCGACGGGACTCACCGAAGAGGAAATCAAGGCTATAAGTGATTAATAGTCATAAAGTGGTTCATACATAAAAATTATATAACTAAGCGAGACTGAATTACTATCGCTTTCTTCAGCCAAATCGAAGAAAAATCCATCGATTTGGCTCAACAATCAGGGATTTTACAGCCAAATCGAAGAAAAATCCATCGATTTGGCTGTAAAATCCTTGTTGCGTACATATATAATTACTACCTACGGAACAAGGAAGAACCAACATTCGAGTATCGTACAGAGTGAGGTAACGATGGACGACCTCTTTAATTGCTGAAAAAGCAACGAAGCGCAGCCCCACCCCGGAGTTGCGCTTCGTTTATTTCTGTCAGTATTTACTGTTTATCATTTCCTTATCACCTTCTTGCCATTGACAATCACAATGCCCTTGTAGCCGTCGCCCACCTGCTGACCGGAGAGGTTATACATGCGGAATTCTTTGCCCCTTAACCCAGCATACAAGCGTGCCGATATCAAATTTTAAAACATAACGGCAGATGCCAAATCGTGAGCAAACTTATGCAAAGAGTTGACAATTTTTTCTTTCTGTGCCTGACGTGGTTTCTTACGTCCATGCATATATGCCCACAGCTGCTTTTGATTGATTCCAGTAATACGCTCCATGCCAGACAAAGAAATAAGACCGCCGTAATAATACATAAAGCTTTCTGTATCATACTGCCATTCTATTTCGTAATCACCCTTAATCTGCTCTGGCCACTGCGACTCCGGCAGATTCTTCTTAATAAGTCTTATTGCTTCTTCTACATCAGCCTTGCAAGCCTCTACGGTATCTCCGGCAGCCCATATTCCATCACAGTTTTCTGAATATGCACCAAAAGAATCCTCACTTGCACATATTTTCATTATTATTTTCTCCATGACAGTATCTTTTTAAAAGTAAACTACAACTAAATAAATATATTATAAGGAAATTTTAGGTCATATTCCTAATTTCTTTGCAATTTTTTTCCTTAAAGGCTCAGGAATTTCCTTTGCCCCATGATATGGTACTGGTTGCGACAACTTTCCGTCTTTAATATAAAAGTAGTGGCTACCTTCTGCATGATGGTATTTCCACACCAGCCTTTCTTATTTTAGCGTGAAATTCTTTATATTTCATCTTTCCATTATTACAGCGCAAAGGTAGTAATTTTTCTACTTTTACCAAAATAATTTATAAAAAAGAATTATTCCACATAATTTAGCAATTACAAATAGAATGTATATGCTTTGAAAAAGCAGAAATGCATTGTTGTTTATAAAACAGAAAACAACAATGCATTTATAATTTTTATAATTGTAAAAATATCATTTCCTTATCATCTTCTTGCCGTTGACAATCACGATGCCCTTGTAGTCATTGCCCACTTGCTGGCCGGCGAGATTGAACACACGACCATTCTTGCTCTCGCTGTCATTCTTCACGCTGTTGATGCCCGAAGCAGCTACCTTGCGGTAAATCTGGATGTTAGACTGCGCATCGGAGAAGGTTGTGAAATTAACATTATCAATACTATATCCCATATTCCTGTTCTTGACAGTTCCATTGAACAGTACAGACACATTTCCATCTACAATGGAAATAGAGGAAAGACAACTGTTGTCTACTTTTGAAACGACCTTCAGTCCAGAATTACCTGCACTGAGATATGCATTACCATCTGTTCTAAAGCCCCAATCACCCGATGGAGTTTTCATCAATGTCAAAGGCAAAACATAGTCGTTGCCATACACCTTGTTGTCATTGAATTTCACAGCAACGGCTCCACGTCCTGCACTCTGCTGACTGACTGACATTGCAACGCCGTCGGCCTCACTCACAAAGATTACTTTGTCGCCAGTCGCCAGACTGTTTGCATCCGTTATCTTCTCATACACGTCTTCATTGCTCACGGCATACGAAGTATTGATGTTTCTGTCGTTGAAATTGAAGGTCAGCGTACCATCTGAATTCTTCAACACCTTGTATATGTTGGCATCTGCAGTAGCACCAAGCAAGAAAGAGAAACCTTCCTTGCTGTTTGTGCCATTACCAAAAAGGTCTGTTTCTGCCGTGTTAGACGATATACTCCTACCGCTTGCCGTAACGACCATCGCACGCTTCTGTTTTTGATTGACATTAACCTGATTATTTTTCCAAACAGATTGGTTATAAGCATAGCGGGTTACAAGTAAACCTGTGCCATACTTTTGGTTATACCAAGTTCCTGCTGCATGGTTCTCAAAAATAAAATATTCTTTAGAGTCTGACGGATTGCGGTACATCACGGCAAACTCACTGTCGCTGTCAGATTGGTTGCCGAGCACTACCTCCTGAGCATCGCTCAGCTCTCGGATATTAAGCCATCCCATATAGCTGCGCTCGTAAGCATTATAGCCCATTGGGGCATACGACGTGCTTGAAGGACAGTATGCTCCATTATCCATCACCGACCAACTTCCCATCGGGGAATCATTTTGATATGAATAATAAATATCATATATATCAGGCAAACCGAGTGCATGAGACAACTCGTGAACCATAACACCCATTCCCATTACCACATTTCCGGAACCGCCATACAACTCATTTCCCATAAAATAAGAACCGAAGTTATAACTTCCTACGCTATTATAAGGGTAATATAAATCACGCTCGTGTGGCCATACCGTATTTTCATCTCCACCTGTGGCCTCGCCATATCCCGCATAAAGGATTATAACATTTGGTATGACATATTTCACTTCATATTTACTGAAATCTACGCCCTGAGTTATGGCAGCCTTCACAGCATCCTGGAATAGCTGCAGCGACCTCACATCATGTGAACCACTACTGCTATGGGCTCCATAATAAGAATACGGTTGGTTGAGAGAAACCTTTGCCACCACATCAAACTGCGGCGCAAACATTCCACGGCTCTGCGAAACGAAATAATCGCGCACGGAACCAACCTGCTCTTCGCTGTCTTCGTGATACCCCTCTTCGTTCATAAAGCGGGAATACTTGTCTATCGTCATGGCATCCTGAAATTTCTTGTCGCTAAACTCCACCATAATCACCGGCAGAGTAATATTTCCTACCGAAGGAATTGAACCAAGGGCGCTCTGCCCGTAGGTGCCAAGTCCATCTGCAGTTGAAGGAGAAATTACTCTGTGCAGATCACGCTCGGATGTTTCGGTAATGTTATTCGCAAGAAATGGAACGAGAGCTCTGTCTGTTGCCTTCAGTTGATTAGAAGCAAGAAAAGCAGTTTCTTCTGCTGTACGCTCGCCTAAATTATGCACTTTAACACTTGTTGCCACAAGTCTTCCGTCTTTCAATGCAGCATAACAAAGTGTGCCTTCAGCATTGCGGATTACTACATGGTCATCTGCTGTAGAGTAAAAAGCAAGGTGACCGTCTCCATTCGTATAAAGCATAACTGTTGTCCCGTCGCTCTGCTTTTGGGGGAAGAGTTCATGGACGGCACGGATAGCATGTGCAGACATGCCAAATGTCAGCGCTGCCATTGCCATAATGATCGTCTTTTTCATATTTCTTTTATTTATATATTATTCAAAAAACATAAACACTTTTCAGATTGTCATAAATACACATTGCAAATATACGAACATTTATTTTACCTCACACCATTTACGACAAATATTTATCAAAGTTTTAGAAACCAAACATATAAGAAAAAGAAAAGTCGCAATTTCCTAAATGAAATTGCGACTAACTCTATTTTATTGACGAAGTGCAAGAAGTACAAGCACTCAGTCAAAAAGTATAAAAATTACTTTTTAAGGAACTTCTTGCCATTCTTAACAACAATGCCCTTGAAGTCCTTGCCAACCTGCTGACCTGCGAGATTGAAAATGCGACTATTGTTTACAGTCTTCACGTTCTCAACACCCTTGATTCCATCAACAGCTTCATCTTTGGTTGCATCACCCTGAAGAATATAGAGAGGAGTCTCTGAGCCATACCCCTTACCTGACATATAGACCTTTACTGCACGACCTTTAACGCCATCAGGTAAAGGCTCACACTCTGGAGTCAACATATACTCGCCATCAACATTCTCAACAGCTTCTACGTTATAAGACTCTATCCAATCAGGCATAGAAACGCTATACTGCTCAGTCTGATTCTCGTCATACCACTCGAAAGCAGTGTTCAAGATAGCATAGTTAGCAGACTCATAACCAACATTAGTAACAGTCTTACCATCAGCAGAAACTTTCAACACATTAACATCCTTCGCTGTACTGCCATCAGTGAAATAAGCAGTTTCAATAGGTTCGATATAATCGAAACCTGCTGTGAAGTTGTAGTTCATAAGAACATTACCACCCTTATATGAGATGGTAGTTACATCGCCTGCTGCATTTGACACTACCATACCGGTATTAGAAGATTCAACATCCTCTGTGTTTTCTTCATAACCAGTGAATGCCACATCAAGACCTTCCTGATTAAGACCATCCATCACGATACAATATGGTTGGTTGAGCACGATAGGCTCGGTTGTAGGATTACCGAATACATCAGTACCCTTGGCTGTAAACGTAAGACCACCAATATAGATATTACCAGTAGAAGTATACTGAGATGTACTTTGCTCAACAAATTTATAATCAGTTGCAGTTGCAGTCATTTTGCCGATAACATTATTTGCATCTACCTGATTGTTTCCTTCCTCGTCTGTAGTTACGCCATAGAAGGTAATAGTCAGAGTCTGACCATCCTTTATTGGAGTTGATACAGATGAATATACAGAAAGATGAACATCTTCTACATATAGCGGTGCCGCAGGAGCTGGATAATAATTCATAAGACCCGTAAGAGAATATCCTGCAAAGCTTCCACTCTTCATGCTACCAGTTCCCAAGAAATAATTGCTGTCACCGAATCCACTCTGAGCGAAAACGTATCCATCACCATTATGATCTGTGGCGCTCAAAGGACCAATATTCGCAGTACCTACAGCTGCACCGTTAGTATTCCATTCTCCCAAAGAGAACTGAGTCTTGCCGTCAGCTGAAGCCAAGACAGGAGCATAGTACCAAGCATTCTGTGTGAAACTAACAGGATAGGACGTCCAATAATTGTTATTCTCGTCAGCATATTTAGAAGCATCTGTGAGTCCAGAGTTGCCTTGAGCATACCACTTGGTTCCAGACACAGTTGATACATTCTTGAACATAACGTCACGATATGCAGGAACAATAGCAACACTTACGTTATATCCCATCAAATCTGATGTCAGTCCCAACCAAAACGAACCTTCAGGACGAGTATATCTAACACCGTCTACAGAAGAACGCATAGGAGCCTTTGCTATCTTGCTATCACCTAATACATTCGAAGATACTTGCAAATTCTTCTGAAAGTCAAACTTCACCATTTTGTTTGCCTGCAAGTCTGCAGACTGAGCGAATGCACCTGTGCAAGCAAATGCCATTGCTGAAGTAAATAAAACATTTTTCTTCATAATAATTTTTTTATAGTGAAACAATATCCTAAATTTTATAAATCAATCTCTTGATATGAGCAACAAGTTATTATTACAGAGATACGATATACCAAACATCATTGTCGGAGTTCAGAGTAAACTTCATTGAAGACAAGTCGAACAGAGTAACATTTGCCGAAGCCTTCATACTTGACACTACATCAATGAATGTTTGCAGTGCAGGCATAGTATTAAGCAAATTCTGTACATTACCGTCACACCCTGTATAAGTAAAGTTACAATTCTCACTGTCTGAATTAAGTGTAAAACTAAACGTCGCAGTACTGGTTGTACTTCCAGCTTTATAGTCAATAAACAACGACACTTCCGAAGAACCTGCATCCGTGCTCTTACGCATAAATCGAGCAGCACTAAAATTAAAGCCTTTAGACTGGAAATCTTTTTTCATTGAGTTGAATATCATATACATCTTATCAGACATTTGCGATTTTCTGGTACTCATTTTCCATTGTCTTCCATCCGTCAGCAATGCCTTGTTGAAGAAAAGCGAAGCGGTATCACCACAGATATAATAGTTCTCGTTTTCTACACTCTGGAACACGTCCTTCTCCTTGTCATACTTGAAGTCCTGTACCGTAGCGTCATTCTCAGTATAAGCATCGCGGAAGCGCAGATAATAGTCCTCGCCGCGCTTTGTTATCAAGAACGGATTGAAGAACGAAGAAACCACGCGGTCTGTACCATAAGGATAGATAGCCGGCACACCTGTGTTTCCGTCGGCAAACACAAACACGCTGTCGCCTCTGTGATAGTAATCGTTAGAAGGGTTGGATGTTGAGAACATCCTGTTCTGGAACGCCTTTACGTCTGCCAGATAATCTTCATAGTCAATGCCCTCTGCAACAGGAGTAAGCAAGTTGTAAGTTCCACGCTTCTTACCCTTCAGCATCATATACGAAGCATCCTCTGGGGCATCCACAATTACAAATTCATAGTCGCCGCCGATACCAGTACCTGTTACGTCTTCAGATTTATTATCGTCTTTAGAACCGCCTGTAGAGGTTCCTGTTCCTGAAGAAGGAATATTCTCTGGATTAGAGAAAGCATGAATAACAGGGCTATAGGTATTGAAAGACAAAACCGGACCGTTGTCGGTAATTACATCCCATGATGATTTGGAAGAGAGATATTTGTTACCAGACATAAAGTTATTCATCGAAGCGTCCACCGACTTATCCTTGTTGAAACGCAACATCAAGAGATAGCCATTTCCAAAAGGAGCCTCATCCTGTGTCGTAGGATAGAGCTGCATTGCCCATCCGTTAGGCGAAGCCATCAAGCGCTGCGAGTAAAGAGCACTCGCCTCGTTCAAGCGTTCGGCTGCACTTTTGTCGAACAAGTCATCCTCCTCATTGACACAAGCTGTAAAAGAGAGTGCCGCAGAGCAAAGGAGAGCTAATGATAATATCTTATTCATAATTTATTCGTTATTTTGTTTCCTGAAGTTCCTTATATTTATTTACCTCATCACGAAGCTCGTCAATCAAAGTCTTGCCAGACTCCTGAACAGAAGTCAGCTTGTTGACCAAACTACCATTGTTAAGTATAAATTTGCCGTCAGCATCCGTTACATACGTACGAGACTGAACCATCTTGCGCAGAGCATCGAGGTCAATATTGTAATACTCCTTCAAATACTGGCGCACAAGATCAACCTTCTGCAGTATAATCTCACGTCCGTTCACACCAGATACATGCTGCCACTGCGGTTGTCCGTTGGCATCAAGAATGACATATCCATTTGCATCACGAAGGCATACACGACGGTAAATTTTGTAGTTGCTACCAGACTTTGGAGCCTTGAAGTAACCGATAGTATCCATATTACAACCCGGAGTCAGCAATTTTTTATAATCATTCTCTGAATTACAGTCAATCTCTTCCCACTCGTATTCTGCAGAGGCAAGTTTTTGCTTCCATTTTAGGGAATCCATTGTAACATAGTTTGCAAACGACTCTGCCCAGTCCTCATTAACGGCACTTGAAGCATAAGGAGTAACAAAACCGGAACCTGCCTTCAAAGAGTCGGCAGCATCGCTCCAACCTGTGGCATCATACAGACTTGCAGAAATAACATTGAACTTCTGGTAATGCAGATGCTTCTGGTCAAGAATATGCGCAAACTCATGGTGCATTGTCTTGAAGCAATACTCATTCATAACATCGATATTATTCACATCAAGGTTATTCACATTGTAAAGGTTAATCTTTACACCAGAGCTTGCATCACCGAGAGTTTCAGTACCCTGAGACACATTATAGTTCTTCGAACCAGTAATATTGATGATACGCGGACTGTTTTTCTTCAAGAAAGCCTCACCAGCCAAATCCTTGTAAACGTCATACCACAGATATTTCGTCAATACAGCGAGGTCAACACTCTTGTCATAAGACGCCGGAGTAAGGTTCTTCTGCATATCAGAAGCCTTATCCTCGAACTTATAGTTGAATTTCACATTATAAGGCTCGAGAAATTCCTTCTTCACGAAAGTGTCGAGAGGGAAAGTAAACTGAGTCTTGTCCAAATAATCCTGACGAGGATCAGTATCAAAAATCGTGCTTGTAAAGTCATCGTCGGAGCAGGAAGAAAATCCAGCAGCAACAATGGCAACAACAGCAAACAATAATGTTTTTAAATTAAACTTCATATTCATATCCTCCTCCAATTATTTAATTACATAGCAATCCTTTGAGATAGAGAGGTTGGCATTTGCACCACTTGCGCTCTCCTCCGGGCGAGAAGTGTCCATACCAGCAGACAAAGCCTCCCAAGGCACCTCAATGGCACGGCGCTTGTCGTTCCACTTCAAAGTATACTTGTCAGAATTTATACCAACCTCGTGAGTGTATTCCATACCCCAACGCTTGAGGTCGAAGAAACGAACACCCTCGAATGCCATCTCGTAGCGACGGAAAGTATTGATACAGTTCATGTAAGGCACAGCTTCTGCCGGAACGATATAGTCAGGACTCATATTCTGGGTGAAGTTCCAGTCCTTCTGACAGTTCGGACTTACGCTTGTAGAAATATTACCCTCGTTATCCTCTGCATAAGTGAAATACCTCTTCAACAGAGCATCAGTCAGGAACTTTGTGTATCCTGTAGTAACATACAAACTATACGACTTTTTGTCAAGCGAGTTAAGAGTACAGTTCCAGTACCAACGCAAATCATTTGACGCAGCTTCATATCTGCCGAGCATTGTTTCAGCCTCGGCACGCTCCAACAACAGGCGGTTTGCCGTGAACGGGCGCTCTATCACATGGACATATCCAATACCAGAAACCTTATCAGTGTACTGGAACTGCTCGTAAGCCTTGGCAGAGAAGATTCCGTAGTCGTGAGAGCTTGATGAAAGCAACTGACCGCTCACCATTGCCTGAGCAGGGCAAGGATAACCACTCCAAAGCTGACTACTGCGGGAATACATCATAACCTGACTTGCTTTAGGACCAGCCAAAGAATAGCGGTAACCAAATGCACGACGCGCCATCAACGAATAAGTGTTGAGAAGCATCAAGTTAGAGTTCTGGTCAGGACTGCACCATATAAGGGCATAATCCTTTACAGAAGAACATCCGTCAAACTGCGACATATCCATAATCATCGACTGAACACTCATTGAGTCAGTACCAAGAACAGCATTGGCATGCTCGATAACCTTATTGTAATCACGCTTGTAGAGATAATAGCGAGCTGCAAAAGCATGAGCAGCATTTGTATTGAAATGATATTTAGGCGCAGTAGTGAAGTTCACATCGCTTATGAGCGATAGACCTTCCTCAAGATCTTTGCCAATCAGTTTATATACGCTGTCCACATTGATACGGTCGTATTTCTTGGAAACAACATCCTCAATCTCTGTAACATACGGCACACCAACATCCTTTTTGCTTGCCTCTTCGTTTTTGTATGCCTGAGAGAAAATATTAACAAGCATAAAGTGGTCGTATGCACGAAGTAGAAGAGCCTCACCCTTAGCAGCCTTCAACTTTTCTGAATAGTTTCCGTCTGGTGCAACTCTGTCTACGCCGGCAAGAGCCTGATTTACTGTTGCAATAGAGCTGTAATAACTGCCCCATAAAGCACCAGGAGAGTCCTGTGCACTGTAAGTTGCGTTGGAAGCAGGTTCAAATTTGAACATCTCGTCATCCCACTTTGTGTATGACCCATAGTTATAGTGAGACAGGGTCTGCTTGTCATCCGGACTTGTCGGGAGGTGCGGCGAGAGGTTGTCAATCAAGTTGTCGCCAGAAATCTCGCCGACCCAAGATGGAGAAGATTCAGGATAAGCCGACACGAGCAAGCTTATAACCTTGTCTTCAGTATTGATTTCGGTACGCTCATCAGGCACTTTGTCAAGAAAGCTGTCGCTGCACGAAGCCAGTCCTGCAAGAGCTACGCCAAGAGCTACTACCTTATATTTATATGATTTCATATTTAATCCTTCTATTTTTTGAATCTAAACAAAATTTTGTCTCACACAATTAAAGTCCAAGACGAACGGTAAGTGTGAACTGCTTTGACAAAGGAGTTGCCACACCACCAGAGTTTACGAACTCAGGATCCTGCCCATTCAACTTGTCGTCAGCATACAGCAAACAGAGGTTTGTAGCATCGAGCTTGATAGCAGCAGTAGACAAGCCAATCTTTGCAAGGAATGAACGTGGAACATCGTATGTCAACGATACATCCTTCAAACGGATAAATCCACCATCAGCAACACGCGCTGTAGAGTAGTTGTATGCATTATAAGCATAGCTCAACTGTGTGTCGTTGTAGTACTGGCGCACACTGGCGATAGCAGGGATAGAAGTAATCTTCTCATCACCCGGCATAACCCAACGGTTTTTAAACTCCTTAGGCATAGCCGACATATCAGAGTAGCTTGAAGAGAACACCTGGTCAAGACGAATCTTGTTACCGAAAGAATAAGTAACGAAGATATTCAGACGCCAGTTCTTGTATCTCAAAGTATTGTTAAGACCACCATTCATTGTTGGTTCTGTCGGTCCTTCATACTTCAAAAAGCCAAGGTTCTGATACTCTTGGAAGTTAATATCGGTTGTAGTAATCTCACCCTTCTCGTTGATAATCTGAGGAATACCCTCGTCGTTAAGACCTACGAACGGAATTGAGAACAACGAACGATGCGGATAGCCCGTGCGTATGTTAGAACCAGAGTTGTATACAAGACCAATAACGTTAGCCTGCGAGAGCACATCAGTAATCTCAGTCTTGGTATAAGCATATGTCAAGTCGGTAGACCAGTCAAAGTTCTTCGTTCTAATATTCTGTGAAGAGATTGTAGCCTCAAGACCATGAGACTTCATAGATGCCACATTGGCGAACTTGCGTATCTCACCGCCGGCACCAGGAGTATTTACATACCCCATCAAGTCGTAGTTGTTACGCCAGTAGAAATCGGAAGTCAAATTCAAGCGGTTATTCAAGAAACCGAGGTCAACACCTACGTTAAACTCCTTTTTCTTCTCGTAAGTCAAATTAGAGTTGGCAAGCTGGGAAAGGTAGATATAACTTTCCTGCTGATCACCTTGCGGACGCCACATAATTCCAGAACGGAACACGGCGAGAGCATTTGAAGCTGTAGTCTGCTCACCTACGAGTGAGTAACTCATACGGAGAGTAGCATGAGACAACCAGTTCTTATGTGCCATAGCCCATTTCTGGAACCATTCCTCTTCGTGTGCATTCCATGCACCAGAGATATTCCATGTAGGCAACCAACGAGAACTTGTAGAGCGTCCCAACTGGTTTGAACCATCATAACGGCCAGTAACACTTGCAGTATAGCGTCCCTTGTAAGAGTAGCTCAAGAAAGCGAAGTAAGCAAGACGGCGGTTCCAAGACTTAGAATACTGTACACGCTCAAGACCTTCCTCCTTAGCCTGCTTGTAGAACTGATAAGGCAGAGACTGCAAACGGCTGTTGTTATAATCGATACCATACTCCTCATCGTGACGAGCGTCATAATCAGCGCGGTTAGCCTCCATACCGGCGAGGGCATTGAAAATGTGAGTATTGTTCCAAGTATTGTCGTAACGAACAGTTCCACGGAAGTCGAGCTGAGTTACAGAGTTCTCATCCATAATGTTGATACCACCAGTAGGCATTACAGAAATAGGCAGTGCATTCTTTACATCCGGATCAGTGTACAAATAAGTATTGTTGTACATGATGTTCGGATTATCAACACCTGCACGATAAGCCTCAGCCTGGTTAGAGTTGTTCATTACGATATGCTCACGTGAAGAACGCATCGTACGATAGTCACCGAGGAGGTTCACCTCAACATGCTTGATAGGTTTCCAAGCAACTTCACCCTGGAATTTGATATCATGCACATTAATGTCAATATAGTTATTCTGCAATTCATCAAAGATATTGAATGCAGCATAGTTACGAGTGTATGTTTGGTTTGGATCCAAAGTACGTGATGTATTCAACGCATAGCTAAATGGGTTGATATCGAAGTCGCGGCTAACGGCACCACTTACAGGGTCAACACTCTGATTCAAAGTACCAGGAGCCTGCTGCTTACGATAGCTGGCATTAGTACGAAGAGTAACGCTCAGTTTCTTGCTAAGATTGAAAGTTGCGTTCATCACGCCAGTATAACGCTGCACCTCGCTACGGTCAGTCCATCCCGGATCATCGTAAACAGATACAGATGCATAAAGATTAGCCTTGTCAGTACCAGTAGACACGCTCACCGAGTGGTTCTGAGTAAGGTTGTTGTGGAACAACAAATCAAACCAGTCAGTGTTGCGATACTCAGCCTGCTGCAGATATCCATTCATTGCAGCCTGTGTGTAAGGCAATCCAAACTGTCCGTTTGACTCATTATACTGAGTGATAAGGTTGTACATCTTTCCATAAAGACCAGACGTAGAGCTGTTGGCAAGTGAAGCAAGCTCCAACCATCCCTTGGCAGCCATTTCCTTATAGATACCCATCTGCTCTTGAGAGTTAGAGATGTTGTAGTTGCTATAGCTTGGCTTCAAGCGATAAGAGAACTCACCTGTATAGTTGATAGAGCTTTTTCCTGCCTTACCCTTCTTTGTAGTAACGACAACCACACCAGACATGGCGCGGGCACCATAGATAGAAGTTGCAGAACCATCCTTCAACACCTGGAAGCTCTCGATATCATCCGGGTTAAGACCTGCGATAGCATTGGCGATAAGAGTCTGGGCATCACCTGAAGAAAGATCATCAGAACTTACATTCACGGCATCCTCCATGATTACACCGTCGACAACCCACAACGGGCTTGACGAACCATAGATAGAAGAAGCACCACGCACACGAATCTTAGGCGCTGTACCAAAGGTACCAGACACGTTCTCGAGCTGCACTCCGGCAACACGACCCTCAAGCCCACGAGTAAGATCGGCAACACCATCAAGTTTGGTTTTGTCGGCATCGATTTTTGTCGTAGCACCAGTAAATAAACGTTTATCCTGCTTCATGATACCGGTAACGACGACTTCCTGAATCTGGTGTGCATCTTCAGGCTTAAGTACAATCTTCATACCTTTTTTTCCTTTCAGTGTCTGAGTCTCCATACCAAGGTATCTAACCGTAATTGTTGGGTTAGGTGTAGTGGAGTTCAGAGTGAATTTACCGTCAATATCCGTCACGACACCTGTCTGTGTGCCTTTGACCATGATGGTAGCACCTATAACAGGTTCACCATCTTCCTGAGATATCACGGTACCCGAGACTTCTGTCTGAGCCATCGCCATTCCAATGCAAAGGAATAGCGAGGCTAACAACATCGTTAGTCTTTTTTCCATAAATACTCTCTTCCCTAAATTAATGAATGAATAAATTATAATTTTGTTACGTTTTTGCAAAATTAGCTATTATTTCTATTTCTTGCAAAACAAATGGGCATAAAAAGCATGTTTTACTCAAAATTTTAACTAAAATAGTAATTAAAGGGTATATTTACAACAAAAACTGTAAATTATCAAGGGAAATTTGTTACATCTTGTTAGAGTTTTTACAACACTGGCTCTACCCTATATAATTCATAGGTATATTATCGGAAGTTCATATTTCTGTGTTATAGATAATAACATTCTAAACTTTCGTTTATATCTTCCCCTCCCCCGCCTCCCCCTCTGGGGGCGGAGCAGTTTCCTTATAAGCTATATGTAGTTGCTAATATGTTTATTGCTAATATGTTCCACATTTTGTCGCTAACATATAATATGTTCCACATTTTGTCGCTAACAAAATCTAACGACATACGTTATTGGGTAACTGCTCCGCTCCTGACAAGGGGAGGCGGGGGAGGGGAAGAATATAATAAAGACAATATTCTCATATAGAAAAACAACGAGAACAACATGTACAACCAATACAACTTTTATGGCGTAAACGCCATTACGGAAACAGCACTCAGTATGGGCTAAACTTCTGGAGCGCTTGGGGCAAACGGAAAAGTCGTTGCATGCGGGTTGAAGAAAAGGCAGGTGTAAAGCATAAGACAATTAAGAATTTTGTCTTATACTGAAAGTCAAAGATAATATATAAGGTATGCGCACACGCATACCTTATATATATAGTTTATAATTTTATCTATTGTTACAACAGACTTTGTATTGCCTGGTCGAGATCTTTAATCTGAGAGTCGCGCTTGAAGAGCACATTGTTCTTGTCGACGAGGAAGAACGTAGGTAAGCGCTGAATATTATACTGTACCAAGAGGTTAGAGTTCATTGCATCATCGTCGTGAACGCAAATCCACGGCAGAGCAGCAGTCTGCGTCTTCCAGAAATGCTCATCAGGATCGAGCGAAACCTGGAAAATCTCCAGTCCTTTAGAATGATACTTATTATATATATCCCTCAATTTCATTATACGCTGTGTAGATCCGTCGGCTCCAAAAACGTGGAAATCGAGCAAAACAACCCTCCCCTTCATATCGGTAAGTCTACGCATATTGCCGCGGTTATCGCGAAGAGCAATTTCTATAATATTAGACGTATTGATTTTAGAGGGGTCAATACCTTGCTGACTTTGTGCCATCTTGCTCTCTAAGATTCTCACGTTTTTCATACCTTCGATAGCGATATTATGAAGGTTCTCGCCACGCAGAGAGTTAGGATAATACACATCCCAGCTGGTAGCCACGGCAGCAAACGCCTTGATATCCTCTTTACTCTCTCGAGGATTGAAAATCAAGCGGTTACCGATAGTCTGGAAGAGAGCAAAATACGAAGACGCCTTCATCGGTTGCTTATAGATATAGTTGCGCTTGATGTAGTCCTTATACTGCTCGATGACCTTCGTTATCGTATCTTCTGCAGCATCATATCCAACGGCAGGGTTATTCTCAACGCCCTGAATAAACGACTGCAAATTAATCTGTTTGATAGCCAAGTCCTTGATAGTTTTGCAATCTTCAGACCCTTCAACGGAATAGCCAGTAGACATATGCGGATAGTCAGCCTTCACTGTAACGGTCTCCGTGGAGTCGATACTTAGGTTGATAATCTGGTTAGCAATACGCAGGCGATAGAATTCCGGAGCTGATGGAGCGTCATCACTAAAAGAGAAGTCGCCATTGTCGGAAAGTTTCACGGAGTCCACAGTAACCGGTCCGTCGAGACTCATATTTTCGAAATACAGGATAGAGTCGGCAGCTTCCGTTATTGTACCGTTGACATGGAATTTCTTGCCTCCGCAAGAGGAGACGACAAGCGCAATAAAGAGAAGCGCAGCGAAGGTTGATATTGTTTTTTTCATTTTTCTTGTGGTTGATTAATGGGAGAACTGGGAGTAATGGGAGATATAAGACTAATAGGACCAATAGGACTAATAAGACCAATAGGACTAATAGGACTAATAGGACTAATAGGACTAATAAGACCAATAAGACCAATAAGACTTATAGAACCAATACTTACAGATTCCATTGCAAATTTACAATAAATTATGGTAACGGCAAAAGGTTGCAGCGATTATTCGTTTTCTCTGTTACCCTTTAGCCATACCTTGCCCCATTTCAGCAAAACCAATCCGAACAAAAAGCCTAAAGTAGCCCCGATACTGTTGGCAAGGAAATCGAGCCAGTCGCCACTGCGCCTGCCACCAGTACAGTTAGCCTGTAGGATTTCTATCAGTCCGCTCATCAATACAGGACACAGCCATACATACAGCAGCATGCGACGGATTCCTGGGAAAGAGCGGCGGGAGCGCAGTGTTTCAACCCACATCACGGTGCATGTACCGCAATACATAGCGATGTGAGTCCACTTGTCCATAAGTGGGACGTTGTCAAGCGGAGTATGAGGCGGAGTACAGAAACAGAGTATCCAGATAATAAGAATACATGCTGTTGAAAGCGGATACGTTAATAATAAATTAAACCTTTTATTCATAATTTCTTTATAGTTTGATGCAAAAGTACGGAAAAAATTTGTAATTTTGCAATAATTATAGAGAAAAGAAGACAGAGAATAATGGGAGGACTGAGAGAGCTGGGAGGACTGAAAGTAATGGGAGGACTGAAAGTAATGAGAGGACTGAGAGAACCGGGAGGACTGGGAGAGCTGAGAAAACTATAGAACAATAAAAAAACTAAGTAAGATGGATAACAAGCAAAGAGCAAACTTCGGAAGTAAATTAGGCGTAATACTCGCCACGGCAGGAAGTGCCGTAGGATTAGGCAACGTATGGCGTTTTCCCTATATGGCAGGTCAGAACGGCGGTGCCGCATTTATTTTCATATATATATTCTGTGTATTCATGCTCGGCATACCATGCATGGTAAACGAGTTTATCATCGGTCGCAACTCGGCGAGCAATACGGCACGAGCCTACCGCAAGCTGTCGAACGGTACGCCATGGGCACTGGTGGGCTACCTCGGAGTACTAACCGGATTTATAATCACCGGCTACTACGCCGTAGTTTCCGGTTGGTGTTTCCAGTATATCTTTGCCTCGGCAATAGGCCATCTACACGGCAGTCCGGAGTTTTTCGCCAACTACTTCGACACCTTTGAGAAAGACCCGCTGAAGCCAGTATTCTGGGCAGTAGCATTCCTCGTCGTAACCCATTTCGTTATTGTGAGAGGAGTAAAAAACGGCATCGAGAAAGCATCGAAGCTGCTCATGCCGGCATTGTTCATTCTTCTGCTGATACTCGTAGTAGCATCCCTATTGTTGCCGAACGCATGGAAGGGAGTAGAATTTTTGTTTAAGCCAGACTTCTCAAAAGTAACAAAAGACGTATTTCTCGGTGCCCTCGGACAGTCGTTTTACTCCATGAGTATCGGCATGGGGTGCCTGTGTACCTTTGCGTCATACTTCTCAAAACAGACAAATCTTACGAGAAGTGCCGTACAGATAAGCCTCATCGACACCATCGTGGCAATCCTCGCCGGACTACTTATTTTCCCGGCAGCCTTTTCGGTAGGGATAAGTCCGGATTCCGGTCCGGCACTAATCTTCATCACCCTTCCCAACGTCTTCGAACAGGCATTCCGCCACATGCCGATAATCGGATATATTGTAGCCTTAGGCTTCTATGCCCTTCTGTCGCTCGCAGCGCTAACCTCCTTAATCTCGCTCCACGAAGTAAGTACGGCATTCTTCCAGGAAGAACTTCACACGAGTCGCAAGAAGGCAGCCACGACAGTAACCGTGATATGCTCCGTGATAGCGGCATGCTGTTCGCTGTCGCTCGGTAAATGGGATTTTCTGAGTATCGGCGGCAAATCTCTGTTCGACTGCTTCGACTTCCTTACGGGTCAGATAATGTTACCGACGGGCGGCTTCCTCACGTGCCTATTCGTAGGCTGGTATCTGCCGAAGAAGATGCTTCGCGAGGAATATACCAATATGGATTCAATGCGCGGCAGATTCTTCCGCCTTTATCTGATAAGCGTGAAATACATCTGTCCGTTGCTAATACTCATCGTATTCCTGCATCAGTTCGGTGTAATTTAGTCTGCACGGTTCAACGGATTTTTTATTCTTCCCCTCCCCCGCCTCCCCCTCCGGGGGCGGAGCAGTTACACCTGTCAATTTAAAAAGTGAGGACATTAAGTAGCTATTCACAATT
>DCBP01000059.1:7243-7408 GCA_002314055.1 Prevotella sp. UBA1104 | reverse complement strand
TTGTACTTGTTGTATAAGTTGTACTTGTTGTTTTTTATGTTATCTCCATTGTCGGTTGTATAAAATAATTTTGACTTGTTACTTACAAACAACAAAACATTTATATTTAAAACAACCTTACAACATATACAACCCAAACAACTTTCATGCTTGTCACGCACGCTG
>DCBP01000059.1:7028-7199 GCA_002314055.1 Prevotella sp. UBA1104 | reverse complement strand
TTTTATATTATCTCCATTGTCGGTTGTATAAAATAATTTTGACTTGTTACTTATAAGTAACTTTTCATAAGATAAGCTGCATCTCGGAATAAAAAATGAATGAATTCAGAATTACAATTCTTATCTTTGTAATTCTTGTTCTTCTCTCGATTTTAATAAAATCCTCACGCT
>DCBP01000059.1:0-6889 GCA_002314055.1 Prevotella sp. UBA1104 | reverse complement strand
TCGCTTAATCGGATTTTTGCATTATCTTTGCATAAGATAAGCTGCATCTCGGAATAAAAAATGAATGAATTCATTTTGTTCTTCTCTCGATTTGCATTATCTTTGCATAAATAAGTCGCCGAAAGGGAAAACAGACAACTGTGTGCGCTTTCAGCGAGAAAAACAAAACATTATGCAGACTAACAGTCATTTGTCAGTCCTGGTACACGACCAGGCAAAGAAATACGGCGACCGCCAAGCCCTGATATACAGAGACTTCGGCAGCAAGACGTGGAAGACATATTCGTGGAACGAATTCTCACAGAAAGTCAAGGTAGTTTCAAACGCCTTGCTCAACCTCGGCGTAAAGCCACAGGAGAACATCGGAGTGTTCTCGCAAAATTCCGTACAGTATATATTCAGCGACTTCGGAGCATGGGGCATACGTGCCGTCACGATACCGTTCTATGCCACGAGCAGCGAGCAGCAGATACAGTTTATGATAAACGATGCAAAGGTTCGCTTCCTCTTCGTAGGTCAACAGGAGCAATACGACAAGGCACACCGCACACTCGCCCACTGCCCCACACTGGAGCGTATCATCATCTACGACAACACGGTGAAGATAAACCCCAACGACCCCAATGCCATATACTTCGATGACTTCCTGAAGCTCGGCGAGGGACTGCCGCGCCAGACCGAAGTAGAAAAGCTCTATAAGGAGGCAAACCTCGACGACCTCGCCAACATCCTCTATACCAGCGGAACAACGGGCGACAGCAAGGGCGTAATGCTCTCCCATCTGCAATACCATGCCGCGCTGGAGGCAAACCACCGTGCCGTACACGTAACGGAGAACGACCGCATCATGAACTTCCTGCCATACGCACATATCTTTGAAAAAGGCTGGACACTGCTATGCCTCTCCGAGGGAGCCACACTGATTGTGAACACCGATCCGAGAGAAGTGCAGCAGTCGATGCGCGAAACCCATCCTACGAGCATGTGTGCCGTGCCGCGCTTCTGGGAGAAAGTATACACCGGAGTGCAGGAAAAGATAGACAACGCCAGTGCCGTGCAGCGCAAGCTCTTCAAGCATGCACTCGCCGTGGGCAGAAAGCACAACATCGAATACCTGAGCCGCGGCAAGCGCCCGCCACTCGCCCTGCATCTGGAATACGAGATGTACAACAAGACCGTGTTCAGCCTTGTTCGCCATGAGCTCGGACTGGAACATACTAACATCTTCCCTACGGCAGGAGCCACAGTATCAGCACACGTAGAGGAATTCGTACACTCCATCGGACTAAATATGGTCGTTGGCTACGGACTAACCGAGAGTCTCGCCACCGTATCGTGCGACCGCGTCGGAGAACAGCCATATACCGTAGGTTCCGTAGGCAGACCAATCCACAACATCGAAGTTAAAATCAGCGACGAAGGCGAGATTTGCCTGAAGGGCGACACTATAACGAAGGGCTACTACAACCGTCCCGACATCACCGCCCAGTCGTTCGACGACGAGGGATTCTTCAAGACCGGAGACTCCGGCTATCTGAAAGACGGCGAACTGTATCTGAAAGACCGCATCAAGGACCTCTTCAAGACATCCAACGGCAAATACATCGCACCGCAGATGATAGAGGCAAAACTGCTCGTCGACAAGTTTATCGACCAGATAGTAATCATTGCCGACCAGCGCAAGTTTGTTTCCGCCCTCATCATCCCGGAATACAAGACACTCGAGGAATATGCCAAGGCAAACGGCATCGAGTTCGGCAGTAGAGAGGAACTCTGCGGCAACGCCAAGATTCACGAGATGATAATGGAGCGCATCGACACCCTGCAGCAGCAGCTTGCCCACTACGAGCAGATAAAGCGCTTCACCCTGCTGCCAAACCCATTCACCATGGAGAGCGGCGAACTCACAAACACGCTCAAGATGCGAAGAAAAGTAATAAACGAACATTATAAGAATGAGATTGAGGCGATGTACGAAGAATAAGCTCCACACTCCTCACTCCATACTCAACACTCAATAAAATGATAACTCAAGATCAACTGAAAGACGTAATGGAGCGCGCCGACGCTCTCCACAAATATCTCGATATAGACAAGAAGAAAGTAGAGTTCGAAGAAGAACAGCTGCGCACTCAGGCACCTGACTTCTGGGACGACCCAAAGCGCGCCCAGGAGCAGATGAAAAAGGTGAAGGGCATAGAGAAATGGCTCACCGGATATAAGGAAGTGCGCACACTCGCCGACGAGCTGCAGCTCGCCTTCGACTTCTACCACGACGACATGGTTACCGAAGAGGAGGTGGACGAGGACTACGCCAAGGCTATCAAGGCTATCGAAGACCTGGAGCTGAAGAACATGCTGCGCCAGAAGGAAGACCCGATGGACTGCGTGCTGAAGATCAACTCAGGAGCCGGCGGCACCGAGAGCCAAGACTGGGCGTCGATGCTTATGCGCATGTATATGCGCTGGGCAGAGAGCCACGGACATAAAGTAACCATCAGCGACCTGCAAGAGGGCGACGAGGCTGGAATAAAGAGCGTTACCATGGAGATAGAGGGCGGAGAATATGCCTACGGATATCTGAAGAGCGAGAACGGAGTACACCGCCTCGTGCGCGTCTCCCCGTTCAACGCCCAGGGCAAGCGAATGACGAGCTTTGCCAGCGTCTTCGTGTCGCCACTCGTCGACGATACCATCGAGGTATACGTAGACCCGTCGAAGGTTAGCTGGGACCTCTTCCGAAGCGGCGGTGCCGGAGGTCAGAACGTGAACAAGGTGGAGACCGGTGTGCGTCTGCGCTACCAGTATACCGACCCCGACACGGGCGAGGAGGAGGAAATCCTCATCGAGAACACAGAGAGCCGCAAGCAGCTCGAAAACCGCAACAACGCCATGCGCCTGCTCAAGTCGCAACTCTACGACCGCGCCATGAAGAAACGTCTCGAGGCGCAAGCCAAGATTGAGGCTGGCAAGAAGAAGATAGAATGGGGCAGCCAGATACGCAGCTACGTCTTCGACGACCGCAGAGTGAAAGACCACCGCACGAACTATCAGACCTCCGACGTGGACGGCGTGATGGACGGAAAGATCGACGGATTCATCAAGGCATATCTGATGGAATTCCCCGTAAACGACGAAGAACAATAAACAACATTAAATATAACAACTAAAAAAATTAATACTATGAGCGAAAAAGGAAAAGCACGCCGGGAGCGCTATAAAGAGCAACAGGCAAAAGAAGGAGCGAAAGTGTTCAACTGGATTTTGGCAGCCCTGGCAGTAGGTGCCGTGGCTTTGCTGATATTCTATTCTACACAGGCTTAACGCTGAAAGACTATGAGCGGACTTGAGATTGAACGCAAGTTCCTTGTACACAAGCGCGACGGCGAATACAAACGTATGGCTTGCTCGTCGTCGCGTATCAAACAAGGATATATCTGCAGCGCAAAGGGGCGCACCGTACGTGTGCGCATCCGCGACGGAAAAGGATTCCTCACTATAAAGGGTCCGTCGAGCTATGGCGGACTGACCCGCTATGAGTTTGAGAAGGAAATCACACCCGACGAGGCGGAACACCTGATGCAACTCTGCGAACCGGGCATCATCGACAAGACCCGCTATCTCGTGCCCTGCGGCAACCACACCTTTGAGGTTGACGAATTCTATGGCGAGAACGACGGACTGGTGATGGCTGAGGTGGAACTGTCGTCTGAGGACGAGCCATACGACAAGCCTGGTTTCATTGCCGACGAAGTGACGGGCGACCGCCGCTTCTACAATTCCTGTCTCCGGCAGATGCCGTTTTCCGAATGGAAGGACCAGTTGCCTGAAGAATACAGATAACATGGAATGAGAATAAGAGAACTGTTTTATCTTCACAAGAGCGACCGTATCGCTATTGTCTTCCTTTTTGCCCTTGCGGCAGTGGCTTTTACCGCCATGCTCGTAATAGGGAACACGAAAGACGAGGATATAGAAAGCGCCGTCTCTGCCGTTGTCTCCAACGGCAGGGACGGCGTTTCGCCTTTTGGCGAGAAAAGGTATGGCATGACTGAGAGAAAAGCCGAACTCTTTGCCTTCGACCCGAATACAGCCGACAGCACGGTTTTTCTTAGACTCGGTCTTCAGCCTTGGATGATACGCAACATATATAAATACCGCGCCGCCGGAGGAATCTTCCGTAGCCGGGGAGACTTCGCCCGCGTCTACGGCATTACGAAGAAGCAATACGAGAAGCTCGCCCCGTATATCTGCATCGCCGACGACTACCTGCCGGCTTCTGAATTCTATTCTTCCTATTATGACAACAACCAGTCAGCCACAAGAGAAAGCCGTCAGTCGGCCGCCCCTCGCGACACCTCGCTCTATCCCCACAAGCTGAAGACAGGCGAGCATATCGCCCTCAACACTGCCGACACCACACAGCTGAAAAAGATTCCGGGCATTGGCAGCAGCTTTGCCCGCGCCATATTGAGACGGCGGGAAAAGCTCGGTGGATTCTATTCCTCCAGTCAACTATTAGAGATTGACGGTTTTCCGCAAGAGGCAATTGCCTATGTGCATGTAGACGCCTCTGCCGTTCGCCGGCTAAACATAAACAAGCTCACCTACAGTCAGCTTCGCCAGCATCCATACTTTAATTTCTACCAGGCACGCGACATAGTAGACTACCGTCGTCTTCGCGGCAACATCAAGTCGCTTGCCGACCTGCGGCTGATGAAGTCGTTCACCGCTGCCGACATAGAGCGGCTGAAGCATTACGTGGAGTTTTAGGATAATAAAAACAAAAATTTTTTTCGGCCGTTTTACCCTCACACCCTCACCCATCCATAATAACCATCTGAAACACAAGTAGTTGACTGTGTGAGGGTAGGTGTGAGGGGTAGAACGTCTACCCTCACACCTACCCTCACACCTACCCTCACCCAGATATAAATGCGGAGACGCCTCCCCCTCTGACTCCACCACATACACGGGAGAGGTAAAATAAAAAGTCTATGCTTAAAACAAGGCAAAGCTATCATTTGGCTGCGGTATTTCTATGCTGCACCATTGGTGCAGCATAGATGCACTTTTGGTGCCACTTCTATCAGCAACGTCTTTTATGTTGTCCTTGCTTTGGATTTGAATCGTTTTTTGTTATTCTTGGTTTGGATTTGAATCGCTTTTTCATTGTTTTGGTTTGGATTTGAATCAAAATTATGCTATTTTTGGTTTGGATTTGCATCGTTTTTTGTTTATTTTTGGTTTGGATTTGAAAATAAGTCGTATCTTTGTGGCTGATTATTAAATGATTAGATATGTTTCAAAGATTAGCATTAGACTACCTTCGAGGCTGGGCAAATAAAGAGGAGAGAAAACCTCTTGTTTTGCGTGGAGCTCGACAGGTAGGAAAAACAACATTGGTAGAGCTTTTTTCAAAGGATTTCGACAATTATATATACATAAATCTTGAGGAAAAAGATAATGCAGCCATGTTTGCCGGATATAGCAGTTTCGAGGATTTGCTTGTGGGCATCTTCTTTAAGGCAAAAATAAGTCAAGACAGCGGGCGAACACTGATTTTTATCGATGAGATACAGAATGAGCCAAATGCAGTTCAGACATTACGTTATTTTTATGAAAAGCGTCCCGATTTATATGTCATCGCAGCAGGTTCGCTCCTTGAGAGCTTGATGGGACGACATATCTCTTTTCCTGTAGGCAGAGTGGAATATATGGCTCTTCACCCTTGCAACTTTGTGGAGTTTCTTCAGGCAATGGGGGAAAGTATGCTCGCAGAACAAGTCTGCAATTTCTCTGTTCCCAATTCTCTGCATGAGTACACGCTGGATTTATTCCGGAAATACATGATTGTAGGTGGATTGCCAGAGGCTGTGGCGAATTACGCACAGCATCGTGACTTTGTCAGACTTGAGGGCATTTTCAATTCGTTACTTTCCGGCTATCGCGATGATGTAGAGAAATATGCCAGTAAACCGAAAGAGCAGGATTGCATACGTTACATATTGAATTATGGCTGGAGCCTTGCTGCACACAGAATACAATTTGCAAAGTTTTCAAATTCGTCATTCAAGTCTGCCGATGTAAGCAATGCATTTCGTATATTGGAGAAGACATTACTTCTCGAACTTGTATATCCACAGACTTCAACGTCCTTTCCGCTATTGCCAGACACGAAGAAAAGTCCGAAGCTGTTGTGGCTTGATACAGGACTTGTAAATTATGTAGCAGGAATGCAAGAAGACCTGTTGTTTTCCACCGACACAGATGAGTTATGGAATGGTGATATTGCAGAGCATGTCGTGGCACAGGAACTTCTGGGAGCATCATTCACGTTTGGGGAGAAGCGAATGTTTTGGGTTCGCGAAGCGAGAAATTCTCAAGCAGAGGTAGACTTCTTGATACGCTATAAATCTCATGTCTTGCCCATTGAGGTGAAGACTGGCAATAATTCCAAATTGCGCTCGCTTCATCTTTTTATGAACGAATCGAAAGAGAAGCTTGCCTTGCGCTTATGGAACGGCTCGTTCTCGTCTGACAATATATCCAAATCCGACGGCAATGTCTTTACTCTCTATAATATTCCAATATATTATGCCGGCAGTCTGGATAAGCTGCTGGGCAGGATATTATAGTAGGTTAACTTGTGTGTGAGGGTAGATTTTTTACCCTCACACCTACCCTCACACTATAAGTCTCTGAATCTCAATACGTTTAGCCGAAGTGTGAGGGTGTGAGAGTAAATTTACAAAAAAATTTTCTCGTCAATTTAGGTGGTATTTTTAGGCGAAAATTGACAAAACAAGTTAATAACAGACTATACACTGCAAATCCTGTAATCTACCGTTTCCATTTACATGCTTTCTTAACCCACATTGCAGCCGCC
>DCBP01000062.1 GCA_002314055.1 Prevotella sp. UBA1104 | reverse complement strand
AAATATAAATGTTTTGTTGTTTGTATAAACTAATTATGAATAGCTACTTATTACTATTCGGATTTATATCTAATGGGGAGGCGGGAGAGAGGAAGAACTAAATCAGAAACTTAAATTAGAAAAGGAAAAAATTCAGTTTAGATGAAGCTTACGGGCATAAAAAAAGGGGCTCCGCTGAGTCCCAATCTTTGTTAACCTTAAATCTAATACTATGAAAAACACGTTGCAAAGGTATGAAGTTTTTGCAAACCGACAATAGCAAAACAGACCTTTTTATATTTTTCTTTACGTTTCTTGATTTATATCAACAAGATTGTGCACGAGAACACAATAAAAACCTGTAACTTTGCAGAAAAATAATAAGTATAACAATTTTAATTCATAAGATACAGACAATGAACGACTTTACTGACGGGCGCAAGAGTCCATTAAAGAAATATATCCTCTTTGTATGTCTTGGCAATATATGCCGCTCGCCGGCTGCCGAGGGAATTATGAAACAGATGGTTTTCGACGACCCGGAACTCAGGGGGAACATCGTCGTGGATTCTGCCGGCATCGGTGCATGGCATACGGGGCAGCTGCCTGACCCGCGAATGAGAAAGCATGCCGCAGCTCGCGGATACAACCTGACGAGTCGTGCCAGACAAATTCAACCGGACGACTTCGACCGCTTTGATATCGTGTTTGGCATGGACAAGGAGAATATTGCCGACCTTAGGCGCGTGGCACGGAATGAGGATGACAGGAAGAAAATACGCTGTCTTGCCGACTATATGACTGAACATCCGGAATACGATACCGTGCCCGACCCTTACTACGGAACGGATGTGGATTTTGACCTTGCGCTCGACCTTATCGAAGATGCTTGCAAGGAGGTGGTAAGGAAACTTAAAGACTGACTGTATGCAAGAGAACAATAATACATCATCTCCTGTATATGCCTTGCTGCGGCAGAAAGCTCTGCTGCAAACGGAATACGACGAGGAGAAGGAAGACTTCAAACGACAGATGCAGGCTCAGGGACTGGCTCGACGCGTGAAAAGGGGCGATGCCTGGTTCCCGGTAAAAGTGGGGAGGTGTTACTACAACTCGCTAAACCAGTTTGCCGTGGAGGTTTACCGCACGAGGGACGAGGACATTGAGCATAACTTTGAATTCGGTAAACCTGTTTGCTTCTTCAAGACACAAGGTGCTGAAGACAATGGAGGAAAGGAAGCGTTTGACGTTCTGACGACAGGTGTTGTCAGCTTCGCCGACAACGAGAGGATGGTGGTAACGATACCCGACAAGACCGGTATCGCTACGACATTGCAGAATGCCGACAACCTCGGAGTGCAGATGTTCTTTGATGAAACGAGCTACCGACTTATGTTTGAAGCTCTCGACCGGACTATCCGGGCAAAGGGAAACCGACTGGCTTATCTTCGAGACCTTTTCTACTCTCGACAGAAAGCACAGACGTTCTCGTTTGACGAGATTAAATTTCCATGGCTTAACTCGTCTCAGGAACTTGCCGTCAACAACGTGTTGAGGGCTAAGGACGTGGCAGTGGTACACGGTCCGCCGGGAACGGGAAAGACGACTACTCTTGTTGAGGCTATATATGAGACGCTAAAGCGAGAAAGTCAGGTTATGGTATGCGCACAAAGTAATATGGCAGTGGACTGGATTAGCGAGAAACTTGCCGACCGGGGCGTGCCCGTGCTCAGAATAGGGAATCCAACGAGAGTTACCGACAAGATGCTGTCGTTTACTTACGAGCGGCGCTTCGAGTCGCATCCCGACTATCCCGAACTGTGGAGCATACGCAAGGCTATCCGCGAACTGCGTTCCAGCCGCAAGCGGGGCGGCAGCGACAACTGGCACCAGAAACTCGACCGACTGAAAAGTCGTGCCACGGAGATTGAATGCCGAATCAACGCTCAGCTCTTCGGCGAAGCGCGAGTCATAGCATCAACACTCACCGGAAGCGCAAACCGGGTTATGTCGGGACAGAAATTTACCACACTCTTTATCGATGAGGCTGCACAGGCTCTCGAGGCTGCATGCTGGATAGCAATCCGGCGTGCCACGAGGGTTGTCTTCGCCGGCGACCATTGTCAGCTTCCGCCTACGGTGAAGAGCATGGAGGCGATGCGTGGCGGACTGTCGAAGACGCTTATGGAGCGTATCGTGGAGAACAAGCCGGAGGTGGTCACGCTGCTAACCATGCAATACCGCATGAACCGTCGTATTATGGAATTCTCCAGCCAATGGTTTTATGGAGGCAGGATGGTGGCAGCTCCGGAAGTGGAACACCGCGGCATTCTTGACTACGACGAACCGATGATGTGGGTAGACACGTCGGCGACGGAGGCCTATGAACAGTTCGTGGGTGAAAGCTTCGGGAGGATTAACAATAAGGAGGCTGAGCTGACTCTCGACACTCTACGCCAGTATTTTGAGAAGATTGGCAAGGGCAGAATTCTTGAAGAGGGTATCGATGTGGGCATCATCTCGCCATACAGGGCACAGGTGCAGTTACTTCGCGGTATGATTAAGCGGAGCGAGTTTTTCCGTCCTTACCGCAAACTGATTTCCGTTAATACCGTAGACGGCTTTCAGGGACAGGAGCGCGACATCGTTATCATCTCTCTCGTGCGATCCAACAGTAATGGACAGATTGGCTTCTTGAGCGACCTGCGACGTATGAACGTGGCGATAACGCGTGCCAGAATGAAGCTCGTCATTATGGGAAATGCAGAAACGATGTGTCATACGGCTTTCTACAGGAAACTCTTTGAATACGTAAAGGGCGACGATAATGAATGAATATTTGTAAAATAAGGAGTTCATTCATTTCTTTATTATAATATCCGTCATTAAAAAATCCCGCCAGGCATTAGCTTGACGGGATTTCATTTTATATCGGAATGATATTATATTCCAATGTTGAGATTAGAGCTGTGGACCAGCTGCTACGAGAGCCTTACCAGCCTCGTTTGTCTCATACTTCTTGAAGTTCTTGATGAAGCGAGCTGCGAGGTCCTTAGCCTTCTCCTCCCACTCTGATGCGTTAGCATAAGTGTCGCGTGGGTCGAGGATGTTAGGATCAACGCCCTCAAGCTGTGTAGGAACAACGAAGTTGAAGAATGGTATTGTCTTTGTAGGGACATTATCGATTGAGTGGTCGAGGATAGCGTCGATGATACCACGAGTATCGCGGATAGAGATACGCTTGCCTGTTCCGTTCCAACCTGTGTTTACCAAGTATGCCTTTGCACCGCTCTTCTGCATCTTCTTTACAAGTTCCTCTGCATACTTTGTAGGATGCAACTCGAGGAATGCCTGACCGAAGCAAGCAGAGAATGTTGGTGTAGGCTCGGTAATACCGCGCTCTGTACCAGCCAACTTAGCTGTGAAGCCTGAGAGGAAGTAATATTTTGTCTGCTCTGCGCTCAGGATTGATACTGGAGGAAGAACTCCGAATGCATCAGCTGACAGGAAGATTACCTGCTTAGCTGCAGGACCCTGTGAGAACGGACGCTGGATGTTCTTGATGTGGTAGATAGGATAAGATACACGAGTGTTCTCGGTTACGCTCTTGTCTGCGAAGTCGATCTTGCCGTTCTTGTCTACAGTTACGTTCTCGAGGAGAGCGTCGCGTGTGATAGCTCCGTAGATGTCTGGCTCTGACTCCTTGTCGAGGTTGATAACCTTAGCGTAGCAACCACCCTCAAAGTTGAACACGCCCTCGTCGTCCCATCCGTGCTCGTCGTCGCCGATGAGCTTACGCTTTGGATCGGTAGACAGAGTTGTCTTACCTGTACCTGAAAGGCCGAAGAAGATTGCTGTGTTCTCACCGTTCATGTCGGTGTTTGCAGAGCAGTGCATTGAAGCGATGCCCTTCAATGGGAGGAAGTAGTTCATCATAGAGAACATACCCTTCTTCATCTCACCGCCATACCATGTGTTGATGATAACCTGCTCCTTAGAAGTTACGTTGAATACAACGGCTGTCTCTGAGTGAAGGCCCAGCTCTTTCCAGTTCTCAACCTTTGCCTTAGAAGCGTTGTATACTATGAAGTCCGGCTCCTGGTCGAACTCTGCCTCGTTCTGAGGACGGATGAACATATTTGTTACGAAGTGAGCCTGCCAAGCAACCTCTACGATGAAGCGAACCTTCATACGTGTGTCCTTGTGTGTTCCGCAGAAACCGTCTACTACATACAGCTTCTTGTTTGAAAGCTCCTTCTTTGCGATTTCCTTTACAGCAGCCCAAGCCTCTGGAGTTGCCTTGTGGTTGTCGTTGTGATACTCCTCTGAATCCCACCATACTGTATCGTGAGAGTTCTCGTCGTCAACGATAAACTTGTCCTTAGGTGAACGACCGGTGTAGATACCTGTCATTACGTTTACTGCGCCGAGCTCAGT
This sequence comes from Prevotella sp. UBA1104, assembly GCA_002314055.1. Taxonomy (GTDB): domain Bacteria; phylum Bacteroidota; class Bacteroidia; order Bacteroidales; family Bacteroidaceae; genus Prevotella. The sequence goes on along the minus strand of DCBP01000062.1, from coordinate 60,781 downwards.
CTCCTGACCTACCTCGAAACCCTCGAGACCTGCTTTTGTCTCCTCGTTGAACAATACCTCGTAAGAAGGATTGTAGAGAACCTCAGTTGTACCTGTGATTCCATACTTCTCTAAAACTGACTTATCAAATCTTGCCATTTTTATTAATGTATTTATAAGTGAATATTCTTTTCTTTTATTATCCGCAGAATACGCATGTAGTCTGTAATACCTATATATTAAACTCGGGGGCAAAGGTAACAAAAAACTATTTTCAAACAAAAGGAACATGACCAAAATTGCGTGGCTATATACAATTTTAGGTTAAAGTTTTTTAAATGCTTACTCTCTGATAATCTTTTGCAAATCATGTATGGCAATTTTTCTTACAAATGATTAATTTTGCAAGGATGGTTTTTATTGCAAAAAACAATACACATTATATATAAATGAAAGTAATAAACTTTAGTGAACAGAACTCAGTGATGAACCAGTATCTTGCAGAGATACGCGACAGGGAATACCAGAAGAACCGGCTCGTGTTCCGCAACAATATCCGCCGTATCGGCGAGATGATGGCGTATGAGATGAGCAAGACATTCGAGTATGAAACAAAAACGGTGCACACACCACTTGCCGACGCAGAGATCAAAGTACCGGTAGACGACGTTGTGGTGGCTACCATATTCCGCGCCGGACTGCCTTTCCATACGGGATTTCTCAACGTGTTCGACCATGCAGGAAACGCCTTCGTCAGTGCTTACCGCAAATATACCGACGAGGCGCATACAAAGGTGGGCATACACGTGGAATATCTCGCTACGCCAAATCTCAACGGCAAGACGCTTATCATTGCCGACCCGATGCTTGCCACGGGAGGCTCTATGGAACTGGGCTACAAGGCTTTCCTGTCGAAGGGAACACCAAAGCATGTACACGTGGCTTGCGTCATCGCCACTCCCGAGGGCATAGAGCATGTGAAGCGTACTTTCCCTGATGCCGGAACCACTATCTGGTGCGCTGCCATAGATCCGGGAATGAACGAACACAAATATATCGTACCGGGCTTCGGCGATGCCGGCGACCTTTGTTTCGGAGAGAAGCTTTAATCTCTTCTCCGGCTCGCCATTTTCCGGTGCTGCCGGCTTTAAATCCATCCACCCGGAACGTTCCTGTCAAACGCTCCGGGTGTTTTGCCTAAACGCTGCCGGTGTTTTGCCCAAACGCTCCGACTGTTTAGCCCAAACGCTCCGGGCGAATGATAGCAACATAAAAACTAAAAAATCTTTTGTAGGAGGCTTACGGTAGCGTTTTCAAGCCGTTTGTCTAAAAAAATCCCAATAAAAATATCTTTTAAGATAATAAAGCATATTATAAGGTGGATTTTCGGAATATTCTAATTAAATTTGCAGCTAAATTTACAATTACGCACAAAATGAAAAGAATCTTCCTTCCAATCACATTGATGCTTGCCGGAGTGATGATGCTCGCATCATGCCTCGGCGACGACAGTGATTCATCTGATATAGTATATTACGGCGACGGAGCGATTACATCTTTCTCGCTCGGCACTCTCAACAAATATTATCTGTATAACAACGGAGACACTATAAAGAAAACTACCGACGGCACCGACAGTACTACTACCGTAGACTGCAGCTCGGTGAAGATGACTATCGACCAACTTGCCTACGCCAAGGACAAGGACGGCAATTTGACGAAGTGTCACCCGATTTTCAATACCGACTCGCTGCCGGCTGGTACAGACATCTCGAAGGTTGTAACTACCGTAAACAGTAAGAATTCGGGAGTCGTAACCCTGCTTCGACTGAAGAAGAACGCTACGGACAAGGATACTCTCGACTACTATTCTTCGTCTGACTCTATCGACTTCACCACTCCGCGCGAGTTCCGCGTATTCTCTACCGACGGTACTTACTACCGCCGCTACCTCGTTACGCTCAATGTTCACAAGGAGCAGCCAGACTCGTTCGTATGGCACCGCCAGTCGATGGAGAATATCGTATCCACAGAAACTAACATCGCGGCAGCAAAGACCGTTACTGCCGGCAACAGTATATTTACCATCTTCAGCAATGGCTCTAATTCTTGTTTCATCGGGAAAAGCGCCACTGACGACAGTAAGGATTGGTATGTTACAGGCTCTGACATGAACATGGTGTTTAAACCGGAGGCTTACAAGAATGTAGCATCGCTCGACGGATGGGTTTATCTGCTTAACCAGGGCACACTGTTCCGTGCCGAGGATGCACACACATGGCAAACCGTGGCAAGCAATCTCAACGCCAAAAACATCAAACAGCTCATCGGGGCTGCCAACGGAAAACTCTATGCCCTTACGACAAGCGGTATTGCAAGCTCTAAAGATGGAGAGGAATGGCAGGAGGCTTCGCTCGACGGCGACAAGGACTTGTTGCCTGTTGAGAATCTGAATATTTGCGAACTGCCGCTGAAGACTAACAGCGACGTGAAACGCATTGTGATTATCGGCTCTAACCCGAACAATGGTGGAAATGCCGTGGTTTGGAGCAAACTGGAAGACAGCAACGAGCAGACTGATTCTTATTCTTGGTCGCTTTATGAAGGAGTGGACAAATATGCTCTGCCGGACATGAAGGGACTCTCGGTGATGTATTACGACGGGAAGCTCTACGCTATCGGTGGCGAAGGACAGAACGGCAGCAGTGCTACTGCCTACAGCAAGATATACTGTAGCACAGACCAGGCTCTAACATGGCATTCAAGCAGCATGTTCTCTCTGCCCGACGGATTCTCAAAGGATACTGAAGCGGCTGCTGTAAACATGGTGGCTGACAAATACAACCACGTATGGCTCGTAAGCGTAAAGGACGGCAAGGCGTGGAAGATGCGCATCAATCGCCTCGGTTGGAAAGAGGAGCAGAAGGCATTCAACAAATAATGTCTCACAGTTCAGTTCTCCCAGGGTTACAAGATCTTCCGGTCCTCCCGGAAATAGTTCTCCCAGAACTCCCAGCTCTCCCAGCCCACCCATATATATATAATATAATAAGGTATAACAACAAGCATAATGCCCATAAAACCCCTACATACCCAATTTGCCTCACGGCAAGCACGCTCCATTCTGTCTGAAGGGATAGTTTGGATATTGCTCCTTCTCATCATGCCGCTCACTGCCAATGCTCAGGAAGACGACATGTACAAGATGGAGATTGGAGCCGGAGTGGGACTCGTGAGCTATGAGGGCGACTTCAACGGCAGTATAACGAAAAACATGCAGCCCGGGGCTTCGCTAATCCTAAGGAGGGTTTTCAATCCGTATATGGACGTAAGGCTGAACCTGATGTACGGCAACTTGAAGGGTGACTCTAACGGAACACAGACGTATTACCCCGACTACCAGCAGTCGCCATACTCTTTCAGCAATACGCTGATAGACCTGTCGATGACTTACGAATACAACTTCTGGCCATACGGCACAGGGCGCGACTACCGGGGGGCTAAACGACTTACGCCGTTCGTTTTCCTCGGTATCGGAGGAACTTACGTGAAGACTGAACAAAAGAGCGTCTTCACAGGCAATCTGCCTATCGGACTGGGCGTTAAATACAAGCTCGCAAAACGGGTTAATCTGGCTATAGAATGGGCTATGCACTTCTCGCTGAGCGATGAACTCGACGGAGTGAAAGACCCGTATATGATAAAGAGTAGCGGACTCTTCAAGAATACCGACTGCTACTCGGCTCTGCAACTGACGCTGACCTACAGCTTCATGCAGAAATGTAAAACATGCAACAGCGACAAATATGACTGACAAGAATAACATTGCAATAGATATGGAACGCATTCCGCAACATATCGCCATCATTATGGACGGCAACGGAAGATGGGCAACGGAACGCGGCAAGGAAAGAAGCTACGGCCATCAGGCTGGAGTGGAGACTGTTAGGAGAATTACTTCGGAGTGTACACGACTCGGAGTGAAATACCTTACGCTATACACTTTCTCTACCGAAAACTGGAACCGCCCTGCCGACGAGGTGGCAGCACTGATGGGACTCGTGCTCACGGCTCTCGAAGACGAGCTGTTCATGAAGAACAACGTGCGCTTCCAGGTTATCGGAGATATCGACCGACTGCCGGAACAGGTGCAGAAGAAACTTCAGGAAACTATTGAGCATACCGCCGGGAATACGGCAATGACAATGGTCATCGCTCTGAGCTACTCTTCGAGATGGGAGATTACAAGGGCGGTGAAGAATATTGCGTCGCTCGTGGCTGAAGGAAAAATTAAGGCTGACGACATTACGGAGGATACTGTTACCCAGAATCTTACGACAAATTTTATGCCTGACCCAGACCTGCTGATACGTACGGGGGGCGAACTGAGAATCTCCAACTATCTGCTTTGGCAAATTGCATACTCGGAGCTTTATTTCTGTGACACCTACTGGCCGGACTTCCGCGAACCGGATCTGCACAAGGCGATACTTAGCTATCAGAATAGGCAGCGACGCTTCGGAAAGACTGAGGCTCAAGTGGAAGACGAAACAAAATAACAGAGCTGCAAAGAGCACAAACTTGAACATAAAGAAGAATAATATTACTAAAGATAAACGATGAACAAGACACTGAAAAGGCTGTTGCTCGGTCTCGTTGCCCTCTTTACGGTAACTACAGCCGGAGCACAGGAGAAAATCGTAAATCCGGACATTACTTACGCTGGCTCACCACGCAACTGCATTATCGGCGGTATCGCCGTGTCTGGCGTGGAGGGATACGAGGACTATATGCTTACAGGTATCTCCGGACTGTCTGTCGGACAGGAGGTTACCGTACCGGGACAGGAGATTACGGATGCCGTGAAGCGCTACTGGCGACACGGTCTGTTCTCTAAAGTGACTGTGGCTGCCGACTCTATCGTGGGCGACAAGCTTTATTTGCACTTCTATCTCGCCACACGTCCCCGTGTGTCGGTCATCAACTACACAGGAGTGAAAAAGTCGGAACGCGAAGACCTCGAGACGAAACTCGGACTGCTCAAGGGTAGTCAGATTACTCCTAACATGATTGACCGTGCCAAGACGCTTGCCGGAAACTATTTCCACGACAAGGGATTCAACAATGCCGAGATTACTATCACTCAGGTCGACGACCTTTCTAACAAGAACCACGTAATCCTGAATGTCGATGTTGACAAGAAGGAGAAGATTAAGGTTAGAAACATCTTCCTTGAGGGCAACAAACAAGTGTCTACAAAGAAAATAAAGGGAGGACTGTTCTCTAAAGGTGCCCTCGGAAAAATACGCGAAGCCGGAAAACTCTCGAGCTTCATGAAATCTACTAAGTTTACTCCTGAAAGATATAAAGAGGGCAAGCAGAAACTTATCGACAAATACTACGAACTGGGATTCCGCGATGCGGAGATTCTGGAAGACAGTGTGTGGAACAACGACCCGAAACATGTCAACGTGTTCATCAAGATTAACGAAGGAAAGAAATACTACATTCGCAATATCACATGGGTGGGAAACACCGTCTTCACTACCGAATATCTGAGCCGTGTGCTCGGAATGAAGAAAGGTGATGTGTACAACCAGAAACTCTTGAACAAGCGTCTCTCGGAAGACGAGGATGCCGTTGGAAACAACTATTGGAACGACGGTTACCTCTTCTATAGTCTTACTCCTACGGAGGTGAACATCGTGGGCGACTCCATCGACCTGGAGATGCGTATCTACGAGGGACAACAGGCTCACATCAGTCGCGTGCGCATCAATGGTAACACGCGTCTCTATGAGAACGTTATCCGCCGCGAGCTGCGCACAAAGCCGGGCGACCTCTTCTCTAAAGACGCCTTGCAGCGCTCTGCACGTGAGCTTGCATCTATGGGACACTTCGACCCGGAGCAGGTGAACCCGGATGTGCAGCCTAACTACGAAGACGGTACGGTAGACATCAACTGGAATCTCGTACAGAAGTCTAACGACCAGATTGAATTCTCGCTCGGATGGGGACAGACGGGTGTCATCGGACGCATCGGACTGAAACTGAACAACTTCTCTATGCGAAACCTGTTCAACAAAAACCGTGAGCACCGCGGAATAATGCCTATCGGCGACGGCGAGACTCTCTCGCTCGGCGCTCAGACCAACGGTTCTTACTATCAGTCGTACAACGCCTCTTACTCTACAAATTGGTTCGGAGGCAAGCGACCGATTCAGTTCACAGTGGGAGCTTACTTCTCTAAGCAGACCGACGTGAACAGCAACTACTACAACTCGGCGCTTATGAACAATTACTACTATAACTACTACGGTTACGGTAGCTCTTACAACTACAACTACGAGAACTATCTCGACCCAGACAAATACGTGGAACTCTTCGGAGTGTCTGTCGGATGGGGTAAGCGCTTGCGCTGGCCAGACGACTACTTCCAACTCTCGGCTGAACTCTCTTACCAGAGATATATGCTGAAAAACTGGCAGTACTTCATCGTTAGCGACGGAAACTGCAACAACCTTAACCTGAGCCTCTCGCTGTCGCGTACATCTACCGACAACCAGCTCTTCCCGCGCCGCGGTTCTGAGTTCACGGCATCGGTAACGGTTACTCCGCCATGGTCAAAGTTCCAGAAGAAAGATTATGAACATCTTGCCACTAACCCGCAATCGCCTAACTACAAGGCGGAGCAGCAAGAGAAATACCGCTGGGTTGAATACCACAAGTGGAAGTTCAAGGCTCGTATGTTTACATCGCTCACCAACGGACAGAAGTGTCTCGTGCTTATGACTCGTGCAGAGATGGGACTTCTCGGTTCATACAACAAGCACAAGAAATCACCGTTTGAGACTTACTACGTCGGCGGTGACGGTATGAGCGGATACTCTTCTGGATATGCTGAGGAGACTATCGGATTGCGTGGATACGAGAATGGTACCGTTGGTTACAACAGCTACGCATACGACCGCTTCACTATGGAGCTTCGCTATCCGTTCCTGCTTGGTAACACCACTATTTACGGTCTTACATTCCTTGAGGCGGGTAATGCATGGAGCGACACCAAGAAATTCAATCCGTTCGACATGAAGCGTTCTGCCGGTATCGGTGTTAGAATCTATCTGCCTATGGTCGGACTTATGGGTATCGACTGGGCGTATGGCTTCGACAAGGTTCTCAACGGCAGCTCTTACAAGAAAGGCGGTTCACAGTTCCACTTCATATTGGGACAGGAATTCTAAAGTCTCTCCCCAACGCCGCTCTATGAGCGGCTTCCCCCTCCCCGAAGGGAGGGGAGTAGTATGCGAGAGAGCTTGAAGAATACTGTGATGATTGAGTTCATACAAGATAGCTGTAAGGTTTGACAACTATAAAAAAAGCATCTGTAACAGAAATAATATAACAATAATATTAATAATAAAAACAATTATAACACCCCTCTATGCATTCAGGCATATCACTCCCCTCCCCGTGGGGAGGGGGAAGCCGCTTGCGGCGCGGGGGAGAGGCTTTAGCTTATGAAGAAACTACTATTTATCGCAGTAATGCTGTTATCAGCAATGGGCATGAGCGCACAGAAGTTCGCTCTTGTCGACATGGATTATATCCTGAAGAACATCCCGGCATACGAGCGTGCCAACGAGCAACTCTCGCAGGTTGCAAAGAAATGGCAGGCTGAGGTCGATGCCATCGGTACCGAGGTACAGACAATGTATAAGAACTACCAGAACGAGTCGGTATTCCTTTCACAGGAACAGAAGAAAGCCCGCCAGGAGGCTATCCTCAATAAAGAGAAGGAAGCAAGTGAACTGAAGAAGAAATATTTCGGACCGGAGGGTGAGCTATACAAGAAACGCACCAGCCTGATGACGCCAATACAGGAGGAAATCTACAATGCAGTGAAGGATATCAGCGACCTGCGCGGATATTCGCTCGTGCTCGACAGAGCTTCCGACACGGGTATCATCTTTGCTTCGCCAAAGGTGGATATCAGCAATGAAGTGCTAACAAAACTCGGCTATTCTGCAAATTAATTTGGTAGGAAATAAAAAACATATTACATTTGCATCCGCTATCTGTTAAGATACAGGAATCATGCCATACAGTCAACAAAGACTCTGTACGGTATAAAAGTGCGGAAACACCGCAATTAAAGAAGAATTTATATCAATAACAAACAGGAATAATATTAATAACAAACAAATAAACAAGAAAATGAAGAAACTGATTTTAATGCTGATGTTGTTTGCTCCAATAGCAACATTCGCCCAGAAGTTCGGACACATCAACTCTCAGACTGTAATCGAGAGTCTTCCTGAATATGTAAAGGCACGTGCCGAGGTAGAGGGACAGGCTAAGGCTTTCGACAACGACTTGCAGGCTATGCAGAAGGAAATCCAGACCAAGGCTGAGGCATACGACAAGAGTGCTTCTACAATGAACGACACTAAGCGCAAGGAGACTGAGGCTGAACTACAGGGCCTCTACCAGAAATTCCAGCAGGCTCAGCAGGACAACAGTCAGGCTCTGCAGAAGCTCCAGCAGGAGAAGATGCAGCCGATTATCTCAAAACTGCAGAACGCAATCAAGAATGTAGGCAAGGCAGGCGGATATGTTTATATCATGGATGTATCAAGCGGCATTCCTTATATCAGCGAGACTCTGAGCAAGGACGTTACTGCTGAGGTAAAGGCTGAAATGAACAAGCTGAAGTAAGATATACTTCAAAGTGAAGTAAGATATACTTGCATATAGAGTATTTAACTTACGCATATCTGATACGGAGTGTGTCAAAAGTTGGGATTGCGCTTGATTGCTCCTTGCTTTTGACACACTTTTGTTTTTAAGGGGAACACTACCTTTAAAAGGGTAAAGGTATAATTTAGATCCAAGAAAAGTATAATTTAGATCCAAGAAAAGAAATGAAAAAGACTATTCTCTTGCTCTTTGCCATAGTCTTTGCTGCAATGGCGAATGCACAGGAATTGAAGTTCGCTTATTTCAGTTATGACGCTGCACTGAAGTCGATGCCAGACTACGGACTGGCTCTTGTTAATGTTGACAAGCTGCGCACACAGTATGACAACGAGATTAAGCGCGCCGAGAACGAGTTTAATGCTAAATACGAAGACTTTCTCGAAAACCAGCGTTCTCTTGCACCAGCTATTCTCGACAAGCGACAGGCTGAACTACAGGAAATGCTGCAAATGAACCTGAAATTCAAGGAAGAAGCGAAGCGACTGCTCAAGCAGGCTGAGGACGATGCCTACACTCCGCTCAAGAACAAACTGAATGCTGCGGTAAAGAAAATCGGTGCCGAGCGTGGCTATGCGTTTATCCTCAACACCGACAACAATGCCTGTCCGTATGTTGACAGCACTAAGGGCGACGACATCAGCGTATTGATTGAGGATGCCTTGAAATAAGCATCAACCTCTATCTGAACAACAACGATATTAAGTTACTTTTAATATCATAACAACGACGATATTAGGTCATTTTTAATAAAAACAACAATTATGAAACTCTCAGATATTTCCGGTCCAATCGGCGTGTTCGACTCCGGATACGGCGGATTGACAATCCTGCACCAGATGCGGCAGATGCTGCCGCAATACGACTATCTGTATCTTGGCGACAATGCGCGTGCTCCGTATGGTCCGCGCTCTTTCGACATAGTGTATCAGTTTACGCTCGAAGCAGTACAGAAACTCTTCAGTATGGGTTGCCACCTTGTTATTCTCGCCTGCAATACGGCATCGGCAAAGGCTCTGAGAAGCATTCAGCAAAACGACCTGCCGAAGATTGACCCGGAGAGGAGAGTCCTTGGTGTAATACGCCCCACGGCGGAATGTATCGGGAAAATAACCCAGACGCGCCATGTTGGCATCTTTGCCACCATGGGTACGATAAAGAGCGAGAGTTATGTGTTGGAGATACAGAAACTGTATCCCGACATCAAAGTAACGGGCGAGCCGTGCCCGATGTGGGTGCCGCTGATTGAAAACAACGAATATGACAGTCCGGGTGCCGACTATTTCGTTGAGAAGCGCGTTGGCAACCTGTTGCGCAAAGACCCGCAAATCGATTCCATCATTCTTGGTTGCACCCACTATCCTCTACTCATAGGGAAGATACTTAAATATGTGCCGCGTGGCGTGAGAATAATTCCGCAAGGCGAGTATGTAGCAAACAGTCTGAAGGATTACCTGCGCCGCCATCCGGAAATGGAGAAGAAATGCTCAAAAAACGGAACTTGCCATTATCTCACCACCGAGAGCACCGACAAGTTTCAGGAATCAGCACAGCTGTTCCTCCATGAGAATGTTGATGTGGAAAAAGTTACTCTCGAATAACATATACACAACAAGATGAAGTTTTAGCTTATTGACAAGATGATTTTGTCAACTCCGCTTGTCAACCGACAATATTTCTGCCATAGATAAAACTTACAAAGAAAAGCTTTTATCAAAAAGTCATATTTTTTTATCAGTTAATACAGCTGACAGGGAAAGGACTTTAATATCTTTGCATCGCTTTTAAACAAGATAGCAGATATATCAACTGTTCTTCCCGAAAAGGAAGACGGTACAAGATAAAAGGAAATTGTTAGTTAGTATTAATTGAGCAGGTATAAGCATGTGTGGCTTGAGGGAAGTCGTACATGCTTCATTTTTTTATCATCTTTAACGACCTCAATCCATATCAATCCACTTCAATCAGTTTCAATCCACTCGATTAATATCAATCCACTCGAACAGTTTCAATCAGCAGCATATCATTGACAAGTAATTATAGAAGTAAAGCCAATGATGCTGTTATTACATTAAAGAATTATCTGGAAAAGAAAAATATGAAAAGATTTCATTTCTTGAACACGGATATAATCCCGCCACAACGTTTCACATATCCTTTCAACTATACTCCGCATCCCCTTTGCATAAAAGCGGTGCAACAGTTACGGGAGTATATCGGCAGTGTCGTGGAATGGAAGGAAGAGACAGAAAAGGGAAAGATGTTTGGCGTTCTGGTTGTAAGGGATGCTAATGGAAGTATAGGGTTTCTTGCCGCTTATTCAGGACTTCTTGCCGGACGAAACGACTTACCGTATTTTGTGCCTCCAGTATACGACAGTCAGCAGCCTGACGGATATTTCAAAACACATGAACGGGAAATATCGGCAATAAACGATGAGATAAAGACATTACAGAATAACGAAGAACTCATTTCTTTGCGACACAGACTAAGCGACGCCGAGAAAAAGGCAGAAAAGGAAATCGCGGAGTTCAAGGCATTGATGGCTGCCTCGAAGGATAGAAGAGACGAGCTGAGAAAAGGTTCCGAGCCGCTGTCGGATGATATTGAAGCCGAGATGATACGCGAGAGTCAATACCAAAAGGCGGAACTGAAGAGAATCAGGAAACGCAACCAGGAAACTATCGATGAGATAAAGAAGTCGGTGGAAGATAAGGAAACTGCGATATCCCATTTGAAGAAAAAAAGGAAAACACTCTCCGACTCCCTTCAGCATTGGCTCTTCCGGCAGTATGACATGCTGAATGCCAAGGGCGAGCACCGTAACCTCTGCCGCATCTTTGCCGATACCCCACAGGGAGTACCGCCGTCGGGAGCCGGCGACTGCTGTGCACCGAAACTATTGCAGTATGCCTATAAGAACAACCTGAGTCCACTCTGCATGGCAGAATTCTGGTGGGGACAGTCGCCGAAGCGCGAGATACGCCACCACCTTCACTTCTATCCTGCATGCCGAAGCAAATGCAAGCCGATACTCGGGTTTATGCTACAGGGACTCGACGTTGATCCCGACCCTCACGACTCGGGCAACAGCAGCATGGCTCTGACGATAAAATACGAAGACGAGGATATCGTTGTAGTGAGCAAACCGTCGGGAATGTTGTCGATGCCGGGACTTGTCGAGAGGGAGTGCGTGGCCGACGTGCTGAAAAAAGAATTGGGAGACGGATACTATATGCCTGCCCACCGACTGGATATGGACACCAGCGGACTGCTCGTTGTGGCAAGGAACGAAGAGTCTCTGCGACGGCTTCACGAACAGTTTGCCGCCCGCGAAGTGCAGAAACGGTACACGGCTGTACTTGACGGCACGGCAGACATTCCATGCCACGGTTTCATCCGCCTGCCGCTGTCGGCAGACGAGAACGACCGTCCGCGACAGGTGGTAGACAGGGAAGGCGGAAAGGCTGCCGTTACGGAATATACGGTAGAGCGAACAGACAACGAGAAGACTTACATAAAACTCATCCCCCATACCGGCAGGACACACCAGCTGCGGGTGCATTGCGCCCATGCCGACGGACTTGCCATGCCGATATCAGGCGACCGACTGTATGGACACCCCTCCGGTAACCGACTGATGCTCCATGCCGAATATCTCAGTTTCCGTCATCCAACGACGGGAAAAAGGCTGATATTCTCCGATGAGATAGAGTGATGGCAATTAACCCAAATTAGCAATATTCATTATATTTATATCATAATAGAAAAAAACAATTGGATAAAACTTTGAGCCAATTTCTTTTTTGCATAACTTTGCATCAGACAAGAAGGGAAACACATTCTGTCCGAAGAGACAAGACAAATGCGAGGAGGACCTTCAATAAATAATACAAAACAAAAAAATACAAAACATTATGAAGAAGAAATTTATCTGCACCGTTTGCGGTTACGTTTATGAGGGTGACGCTGCTCCAGAGCAGTGCCCGGTTTGTAAAGCTCCAGCTTCAAAGTTCAAGGAAATGAAAGAAGGCGAGGAGGAAGAGTTTGCTACAGCCCACGAACTTGGTGCTGCACGCAAGGAGAATGCTGACGCAGAGATGATCAAGGACCTGGAGACCCACTTCAATGGTGAGTGTGGCGAAGTCGGTATGTATCTTGCCATGAGCCGTCAGGCTGACCGCGAGGGCTACCCTGAGATTGCCGAGGCTTTCAAGCGTTACGCTTTCGAGGAAGCAGAGCACGCTTCTAAATTTGCAGAGCTCCTTGGCGATGTTCTGAAAGATACAAAGAGCAACCTTGAGGCTCGTATCGCTGCAGAGCGCGGCGCTTGTGCCGACAAGTTCCGTATCGCCCGCAACGCAAAGGCTGCCGGCATGGACGCTACCCACGATACCGTTCATGAAATGGCTAAGGACGAGGCTCGCCACTGCGCCGGCTTCGAGGGTCTCTACAAGAGATACTTCAAATAAACAACTGTAAAGCTAAAAATGGAAAATCCCCAGACGAATTGTTTCGCCCGGGGATTTTTTATTGTTCCACTTCCTTAAACTTCATACCGTTTCCGTAATTCTTGTTGAGTTCCTTCTCCAGAGCATCCTTGTCGAAGACGCTCTTTACCGGTCCGCTTTGCGTCAGGTCAACGCCATAGAACTGGAATCCGTTTCCGTCAGCCTCAACGATATTCACCGCCGTAGGGTTCTTCTTCAGCTTCGGGAACACGAGAGTTATAAAGCGCTGTCCGTCAAATTCCATCTTGTCGCCGTCGGTAAGTCCCTTTATAAACTTCAACTTATAAGTCTTGTTGTTCGTCTGGTCAACTACAGTAATGTTTTTTGTGTTCACGAAATCCACCTTTGCCGTATTGTAAACCAGCTTAACCATCGTTATAGTACTGCCGTAAGTAACAGATGCTATGCGACAATATTCGGTGTTGCTGCTCTCTACATTCGGATAGGTAACGTCTGTTAGAGTAAACTTGTTAGTCGCTGCCACAGCGCATACTGATGTTAGCACCATGGCAATAATCATTGTGAAATTTTTTTTTGCGTTCATTGTTGTTATATTTTTTGTTTGTTATAATCCTATTCCTTAGGGCTTACACTTCTTACAGGCATCTGAGCTTGGTTGTTGCCTTTAGCCTTCGGCATTGCCGGAGCATAATAGTAGTCATCGTCCCAGTCGTATCCGTTCCAGTCGTAGTCGCCCCAGTCTGGCGATGAAGTCTTGGTCAGCTCAAAATATTGCGTATTCCGTCCGTCATCGATATATCCGGTAAAATAGTAGTCGTCCATATTATATCGCGAGATATAATAAGTTACCCCTTCCTTACGCGAGTAAATCTGAATCTCTCCGTTATATACCTGCCAGTCAATGCGGCTGGAATAATAGTCCCAAGGCGCATTGCTGTAGTAGTCAATCCAGTAACCGGTACCCTTGGCATATCTGTAAGGGTCCTTGTCGAAAGCCAGTACGGAGTAGCTTGCCTTGTATACCCTACCATTGTATTCACTCTGCATATACATATTACCGCGCCATACGCCAGCAAGGTTGTATGCTATATTCTCATCATCGTCGCAACTCGTAATTGTTGTAACCGCAAACGCCATAATCAGGATGGCAAAGATTGTGTATAGCTTTTTCATAATGAAGTATGTCTTTAAAGGTTTATAAAATGGCAGCCCCCGGATAATTCCGGGAAGTCCGCCTTTGTTTAACACGATGCAAATTTACACCATCGCCAATAAAAATGCAAATATAAATTCCATAAACTTTAATAGGGAAATCCCTAAAGAGACATAACATTCAACTTTCAGTTTTATACAATAACAGCGCCTAAACTCTTGCTTTTATGTTATACAACATATTTATGTAAAAAAATGAAAGATTTTGCAATACAGATGTATCATTTTATCATTAAGCCTTTTGTAAATTCAAATAAAAACATTACTTTTGCAACCGACAACACTACACATATTGTATGACTTTTGTCGTAGATCTAGAAATCATTTCTTATAGATAGTTCCTGGTCATACAATAAACGCAAACGCAAATATCAAAGAGTCTACGGATTTTCTTCCGGCAGACTCTTTTTTTCTCCAAAGAATAAACTCAGCTTTGTGGTTAGTTAAATAACAATTCAACATGTAAGATTGGAAATCATAGTAGGTGCGGTGTCTCACCGCACAATGAGAAAAGGTATCTACTATAAATAATCATAAAGTTCTTGCTGCTGTGCGGTGAGACACCGCACCTACTACATTGTACATTATTTATTGATGAACATAACTATCATTTCAACCGTACATCCCGAAATAATTTGTACGCCTGTGGTAAATAATGGTTTATCAGTGGTGAATAATGGTTTATCAGTGGTGAATTATTATTCATCAGTGATGAATTATTATTCATCAGTGATGAACGAATTATTTCCATAGCAATGATACTTCTTGTCTGCGACAAGGAAAACCTTCTTGTCATTAAACGCAATTCCAATAATACAGAGCGAATGAATATAACGGAATGTATCAAAAAAAGCGGTTCAGCAGGAATGTTGAACAATAATATGCTAAATAATTGTAACAAAACGAACACAAATCGAACTCCAAGTATTATAGAACGGGATTTTTTTTATAACTTCGCAACAAGAATACTAATACTAACCCAAAGGAGACGGACACACAAGCACTCGTACGCCTCCTTGCAAACATATACAACTATGGCAAAAGGTGGAAAGAAAAAAAGAATAAACAAGAAGCAGATGGCTGAAAGGCTACAAGACTTCTTTATGCAGAACCCTGATAAAAAACACAGTTTCAAGGAAATTTTCAAAGTTCTCAGACTTGACACCCACCCGGCAAAGATGCTCGCCGTGGACGTGATGGAAGAGATGGCATGGGACGACTTTCTCGTAAAGAAAGGCGACAGCGCATACCAGCTCAACATGAACGGGCAGGTGCAGGAGGGTACGTTCCAGCGAAAGCCGAACGGAAAGAACACCGTTGTGCCCGACGACGGAGCAGCTCCTATCTTTGTGGCAGAGCGAAATTCCATGTTCGCACTCACTGGCGACAAGGTGCAGTTTACTATCATGGCGCGGCGCAAGAACCATATCCGCGAAGCATTGGTAACGAGCATTCTGAAGAGGGCAAAGGATACCTTCGTGGGCAAACTGAGGGTGGAGAAGGATTTCGCCTTCCTCGTGTCCGACGGCAATATCTTCGCTCAAGACATCATCATCCCGAAGCGCAAACTGAAGGGCGGAAAGACAAACGAGAAGGCTGTGGTGAAGATTACGCAATGGCCTACAAAGGACAACAAGAGCTTGATTGGCGAGGTCGTAGACGTGCTCGGAGAGACCGGCGACAACGATGTGGAGATGAACTCCATCCTGGCTCAGTATAACCTGCCATACAAATACCCGAAGAACGTGGAGGAGGCTGCCGAGAAGATCGACCCTACCATCACGGAACAGGACTACAAGGAGCGCGAGGACTTCCGCGACGTTACTACATTTACCATCGACCCGCACGACGCCAAGGACTTCGACGATGCCCTCTCTATCCGTCAGCTCAAAAAGGGCGTCTGGGAGGTTGGAGTTCACATCGCCGACGTGTCGCACTATGTTACCGAAGGCTCCATAATCGACAAGGAGGCTGTGAAGCGCGCAACGAGCATTTATCTCGTAGACCGAACCATACCGATGCTGCCGGAAAGGCTCTGCAACTTTATCTGCTCGCTCCGACCGAACGAGGAGAAGCTTACATACAGCGTTATCTTCGACATGAACGAGGACGGCGAGGTGCTCAACTGGCGACTGCGCCACTGCGTGATAAAGAGCAACCGCAGGTTCTGCTACGAGGAGGTGCAGAAGATTCTCGAAGACAACGGAGTGGTTGACGGCACTGGCGAGCCGGCTCCTGCCCTGCCTGCCGGACAGCAGTATAAGGGGGATTATGCCCCGGAGCTCGTGATGCTCGACAGGATTGCCAAAAAGCTGCGCGCCGCAAGGTTCAAGCACGGCTCCGTGAAGTTCGACCGCGAGGAGCTACACTTCGACGTTGACGAAAAGGGAAAGCCCGTGCGCTGCTACTTCAAGGTGGCTAAGGATGCCAACAAACTCGTGGAGGAGTTTATGCTGCTCGCCAACCGCACCGTGGCGGAGAGCATCGGAAAGGTGGCAAAGGGCAAGAAGCCGAAGACTCTCCCCTACCGTATCCACGACATGCCGGACCCGACGAAGCTGGAGACACTACGCCAGTTTGTAGTTAAATTCGGATACAAGGTGAAGACCGACGGCACGAAGGGGGCAATAACAAAGAGTCTCAACTCGCTGCTCGACGAGTGTAACGGAAAGAAGGAGCAGAAGGTTATCGAGACCGTTGCCCTGCGCGCCATGATGAAGGCTAAATACAGTATACACAATATAGGGCACTACGGACTGGCTTTTGAATACTACACACACTTCACCAGTCCTATCCGCCGCTATCCCGACACTATGGTCCACCGTCTCCTGACCCGCTATCAGAACGGCGGGCGCTCTGCCAACAAGGAGCACTACGAGGAGCTCTGCGAACACTCGAGCGAGATGGAGCAGATTGCACAGAATGCCGAGCGCGACAGTATAAAATACAAGATGGTGGAGTTTATGGCTGACAAGGTCGGCAACACCTATGATGCGCATATCAGCGGAATAACTTCGTTCGGCATCTACTGCGAGATTGACGAGAACCACTGCGAGGGCATGGTGCCGCTGCGCGACCTGAAGGGCGACTACTACGACTTCGACGAGCGCAACTACTGTCTCGTAGGCCGTCGCCACCACAGCAAATACCAGCTCGGCGACCCTATCCGCATACAGGTTGCCAAGGCAAACATGGACAAGAAACAACTCGACTTCAGCATTGCCGACGACGAGAAGAAGGAAAAGAAATAAGACGGAAGTCTTTCAGATTAATGCATTTCTAAATAGGCCTAAGCGGACTGAACTTAAACCGGGACTTATGAATACAGAGAAACAACAACGCACAACTGCTGCCGCCTTCGCCAAACGGTGGGAGGGCAGAGGATATGAGAAGGGCGAGAGCCAGACGTTCTGGATAGAGCTTCTCACCGAAATTTTCGGGGTGGAGAGCCCTTCCACGTTCATACGCTTCGAGCAGCAGGCGCAGCTCGACCACACTTCCTTTATCGACGCCATGATTGACAGCACACACGTGATGATTGAACAGAAGTCGCTGGGAAAGCATCTGCGCCAGCCTATCAGGCAGAGCGACGGCACGCAACTAACGCCACTGCAGCAGGCTCTGCGCTATTCTACAGTGCTGCCCTATTCCGAGCGGCCGAGATGGATCGTAACGTGCAACTTTGCCGAGTTTGACGTGTACGACATGGAGCATCCGCAAAGGGAGCCGGAACATATATTCCTTAAAGACCTGGAGAAGGAATACTACCGCCTGCAGTTCCTTGTGGAGAACCAGGAAGACGCCCATCTGCAGAAGGAGACGGAAGTGTCGATGAAGGCGGGCGAGATTGTGGGCAGATTATATGATGCACTTGTTGGACAATATGACACTGGCGAACCTCAGTCTCTCAGGTATCTCAATATATTGTGTGTACGCCTGGTGTTCTGCCTGTATGCCGAGGATGCGGGCATCTTCGGCAAGCGCGACATGTTTCACGACTATCTCGCACACTACCAGACGGAAGACATGCGCATGGCACTGGTGCAGCTTTTCCAAGTGCTCAACACCACTGCCGACAAGCGGAGCAGATATATAAAGACGGAGCTTGCCGCCTTTCCTTATACCAATGGCGGACTGTTTGCCGAGGAGATAGACATACCGCAGTTTACCGACGAACTGAGGGAAACGCTACTGCAACACGCCTCGCTCGACTTCGACTGGAGCGAGATTTCGCCTACCATCTTCGGCGGTGTGTTCGAGAGCACCCTCAACCCCGAGACACGGCGTTCGGGCGGCATGCACTATACTTCGATAGAGAATATCCACAAGGTTATAGACCCTCTGTTCCTGAACAGTCTCCAGACGGAATACGAACACTGCGTGGAGGAGAACAACATAAAGAAGCGACTTGCCCGTCTGCACAAACTACAAGACAAAATGGCGGCATTGAATTTCTTCGACCCGGCATGCGGCTCCGGCAATTTCCTTACGGAGACCTACCTCTCGCTGCGCCGTCTGGAAAACAGGATTATCCAGAAGATATACAGCGTGGAGCAGCTCAACGCCTTCGAGAACCCAATAAAAGTAAGCATCCACCAGTTTTACGGAATAGAAATAAACGACTTCGCCGTGTCGGTAGCCACTACCGCCCTGTGGATCAGCGAGGCGCAGATGATGGCGGAAACGGAAAAGATTATCCAACACGACCTCGACTTCCTGCCCCTGAAGAGCTACGCTAACATAGTGGAGGGCAACTCGCTACGGATTGACTGGGAGAGTGTCTGCCCGAAGGAAAAGCTGGACTATATTATCGGGAACCCACCGTTCGTGGGTGCACGCTTGATGAGCGAGAGCCAAAAGGCGGACATGATAGCCATCTTTGGCGAGAAATGGAAGAACGTGGGCAACATCGACTATGTGGGGGCTTGGTACAAGCGTGCCGCCGACTACATGAAAGGTACTCATGTAGAGGCTACTCTTGTCTCTACCAACTCCATTTCGCAAGGCGAGCAAGTGGCAAACCTTTGGCAACCTCTCTTTGCCGAAGGCATTTGCATCAACTTCGCCCATCACACCTTCCGCTGGGACAGCGAGGCTTCGCTCAAAGCCCATGTCCATGTAGTAGTGGTTGGATTCTCGTATGTGAAGCATAAGAAGAAATATATGTTTGAAAATGGGCAAATGAAAGAGGTGAGCAATATCAATGCTTATCTCTATGATGCTCCAAATACCTTTATATATAGCAAGAGCAAGCCTCTTTGCGATATTCCGACTATAGGTATAGGAAACCAACCGATAGATGGTGGCAACTATCTCTTCGAGAAAGAGGAGATGGAAGAGTTTATCAAACGTGAACCAAAGTCGGAGGCTTTGTTCCATCCTTGGTATGGCTCGGTAGAGTTTATCCATCAAGAGCCTCGCTATTGCCTGTGGCTTGGTGGCAGTTCGCCAAAGGAAATCAAGGAGATGCCACTTTGCTATGAGCGAGTGGAGAATGTAAGAACCTTGCGATTGGAGAGTAAAAGAAAGGCCACCTTGAAATTGGCAGACACACCAACTCGCTTCCAAACTGAGAACATGCCCGATGGAGATTCTATCATCGTGCCAAAGGTTTCTTCAGAAAAGCGTAAGTATGTGCCGATGGGATTCATATCTAAGGGAACTTTTGCGAGCGACCTTGTGTTTCTCATCCCCGACGCCACCCTCTACCACTTCGGCATCTTGGAGAGCAACGTCCACATGGCATGGATGCGTGCCGTATGCGGTCGTCTGAAGAGCGACTACCGTTACAGCAAGGACATCGTGTACAACAACTTCCCCTGGCCGTCGCCAACCGCCGAACAGAAGGCAAGGATAGAGCAGAGTGCCCAAGCCATCCTGGACGCCAGGGCCCTGTACCCCGACTCCTCCCTTGCCGACCTCTACGACCCCACGCTCATGCCGAAGGAGCTTCTCCTGGCTCATCGCCAGAACGACCGCGCCGTGATGCAGGCCTACGGCTTCCGGCTGAATATGACGGAGAGCGAGTGCGTGGCGGAGCTGTTCAAGATGTATAGCGAGATGGTGGAGTAGAAACAATAAAAAGCAAAAAGAGAGGTACAACTCATCATACGGGTTATACCTCTCTTTATCATTTGCCACAATAAGAAGAACTACATTGTCTCGTAGTCATCTAATTCATCAACAAGAAAAAACAGTGGCTTCCCTTCGATGAAGAAGTGCTCCAGGACATCGTTCCCATTTTTGAATTTCTGTGTCATTGCGCAAAAGCTGCTATCCGACAGCCATACGCAATCATCATCTACCATAAAATAGTAGCACTGACCATGATACTTTATCATCAAATCATAACCTAAGACAGCAAAGTCGTAGAACAGGCATTCTTGGGCTGGAGTATCATACCCATGATACATATTGCCATTCTTACGATTTCCCTTTGGTGGATATTTCCCATTGTAAGCATAACCAGCCAAATCATTTAGAATATTAGAGTCTTTCATCGTTCCTCAAATTAAAGATTTTATTTTATCCAACATTTGCTTCATGCTCTCTGTTATGGAATGTGGGGACAAAGGTCTTCCGTTTTCCCATTTATGGTAGTGTATTCCCAATCCCTTATGGTCAACAGTATGTATTTCATATTTCTTCTTTCCATCTGCACCATATTTTGATATAGACTTGATACCTTCACCATTTTTATTGAACATAACATATACAGAATTAGGAGAATGACTTTCTTCAGGTGCTTTGTGATTGTCCTTGCGATTTTTAAGTTCAATCACTTTTACACCATTAGAAAGAACCATTACTGTGCGCCATCTGCGCCCTTCTTCAGTAGCAGTACTGCCACTTGCAAAACTTCCATTAGCCCCCATAACGCAAACGATTTATACGTTCATTACAAAAATGAATTGTAATATTGTCTTGTTCGTCAGGCATTTTGTCTCCATAACGTATTATGACAGACGGCTTTAATGGAAGAACAACATTCTTGTATCCTTCTTTCCACAGGTACATGCTGACATCGTATTTTAGTATTCCAGTACAGTTTACTGCAATTACAGAGCCTAATGGCATTCCGTCATAGCTATACGTGAAACTATCTCTGCGCGACCATGTAACGTTTGGTATAATATTAACACCATTTTGTTGTAACCATACCGACATCGCCCTATTGTGCCACGCATGAAAATATCTGGATTCTTCATCCATATATGCAAACTGCGACAAATCCGGACCTATTACAGCAGAACATTTCTGCAAAAAGCCAAGATATTTCATAGGATTATGAAACAAACGCATAAAGCGTATGTCGCTTTCGTAAAAATGCACGATACAGTCAAAATCTTTCTTTGTATATGCTTCATCAAAAACCGTCATTCTATTTGGGAAATGACCGTTAAAAGGTTTCAGTACTGGCATTTTATTCTTACCCACTGTTGGTAAGTTGCCATAAAAATCAATCTTAGGGTAATTTTTCATTATATACACTTTACCCTTTTCTCCATGAAGAGTTACTTCTTTTTTTGAAACCAACTCTTTAATTAAAAGATTCGCCATATTAAATTATTTAATAAAAACGAAATAAAAATTTTTATCAGACGATTATTTTAACATCAAAAGCGTTGGTCGTTCTAACAAAATAAATTAATTTTGCAGCAGTTTTATGGTGCTTACGCTTTGATGTGGTTCTTTGGTCGGAACTTCGTTGCAATCGCCAAGCATACGTATTTTCCCACTTGTCCTTGCCCGATAAGTGGGATTTTTCGTTCCTTTATATTCATTACTTCATAGCGTTCCTCCTATATTTTAATTGATAGTTCGAGAACTGTCTGGTTTAAACCTATACATACCTGTTTCGTGTGAGACACGGCCAAGCACAATCCATTTATTCAAGCCTTCTTTTTCTGCCCATCTCGTATAGCTAATTTGGATTTTCCATGGGCTATTCAACGGTACAGACGGAACCTGTTCCCACTTTTCTGAAGGAATCAAGGCATTTGCCGCAAACTCGTTTGCTTCTTTTTCCTCCTTGCTAACATCAAACTCCTCGCATTCAACATTCAAGCGTTGGTCATCGCTTGAATCCAAATGCTTATACACATGGCAAACTTCGTGCATCACGGAAAAGGCAAGGTTGTCTATACGGTCGAAGCGCTTGGTAACGACGATGGTCGGTACGCCGTTGTCAATGAACGAATAACCATCGACTGAGGCATATTTTACCTTATCTACTATACAGAACTTAATGCCGTACCTATTTAATGTTGTCGTCAAGCGATAAATGGTATTTCGGTTCTCATGGAAGATGCCGCTTAATTCTCTTACGAGCCTATTCATTGCATCTTTATCAAACTTGTTGGAAATGGTTTGCTTATGGGCTTCTTCCCTTGCCAAGGCTACCCAAGTTGCAATCATACGACCATTCAAGCCTGTTTTTTCAGACTTTCGGAAGAATCCTCCTGCCACCAACTTGTCCACACTCGCCTTTGTGGTCTCAAAGGAGTCAACGCCAATAGCTTTCTTCAAGAACGTTAGTTTCTCTGCAAATGAACTATTCTTATTCAAAGAACTTCTCTTAAACAGTTCTTTTAATGATAAGATATCGTCAAACTTGTTCAATTCCTCTGCCGCTTTTATCTCGGAATCGTCAAGTTTACCATTCACATCTGCTTTCACTTGCAACTTCAGCCATTCCTCGGCAGGAACACCAAGTACTTCCTGAAACTTCAAGGCCATAGCTTTTGATACAGGACGCTTACCCGAAATGACCTCACTGACATGAGAAGGGCGCATTCCTACTTCTTCCGCAAACTTGCGTTGCGTAAGTCCTTTTCCCTTCAGCTCCTTGCGAAGCAGAAAACCAGGAGTAAGTATATCCATAGCCTTTGCCATATTCTTTCATTATAATAATTCCCAAATATTGGGAACTTTCTCTCAACTGCAAAATTAAATAAAGTTCCATATATACAAGCAAAGCCTATATAGCTTTTATGCTTTTTTAATAATACCCCTCACTTTTATACCTTATACTGCACTGATGGTTACGACATTGGACCTCAGCCTCCATCTCCATCATCTACAAGATAGACAATTACAATGAGAAATGTAGTTTCAGAATCATAAAAACATAGGAAAAGTGTAGTTATTCCTTAGCTATTTCATAGGAAAAGTGTATATTTGCAGCCGTAAAAACATAGGAAAAATGTATTTATGCTGCATAGAAAGATAGAAAAGTATATCGCAAACCACTTACAATCAGAAACCAACAAGATTCTGGTTATAGATGGCGCACGCCAGATAGGCAAGTCGTATATCATACGAGAAGTTGTCAAGAGGCTGGGCGGGGTAGATGTGCATAGAGCCTAACGAGGAGGGCGACAGATTGTTGCTATAATACGTAAAAAGGCTTCCACATCGTATTTCTACGATATGGAAGCCCTTATCCTGTTATTGTGAAGTTGTCTTTACGCCTCGCGCTGCTTTGTTCCCATGCGCGCCTCAACCACGTTTATTACATAGTCGCCGAGCTTCTCGCATTCGCTGACGATGTCCATATACATCGTGCCGATGGCGTAGGTGTACTCGTGGTTGTTCACGTCGCTGATGTTCTGGCTCTTCAGCTGAGTGCGGTAGTTGTTAATCTCGTTCTCGATGTTGAACGAACGGTTCACGTCGAGGTCGTCCCTCCTGCCGGAGAGCATCACGTTCATCTGCGTCAAGCTGTCGTCGGTAAGCTCAAACATCTGGTGGAGATGCTCATACTGCTTCTCCGTGAAGTCTTCCTTGCCGCGCTCCTTGCGGTTCAGCGTGCGAGCAATGTTGTAGCAGCTGTCGCCTATACTCTCAATCTCGGATATCTCGCGCAGCATGGCACGTATCTTGGCTTTCGTCTCGTCGCTCAGGTGGGAGTCGCTCACCTTGTCGAGATACTTCGCTATCTCTATTTCCATATTGTCGGAGATGCCCTCGTATTTCTCTATGCGGGTGAAGAGCTTCACGAAGTCGCTGTCGTTCTTCACGCCGAGCAGCTCTCTAACCATTGAGAACATGCGCTGGATGCGGTCGGCAAACGACTGTATCTCTTTTCTTGCCTCCAATACCGAGAGCTCCGGAGTTGCCATGAGCGTGCTGCCGCCGATGTAGCGCAGACGGAAGTCGTCTTCGTCCTTGCTGGCGTTTGGCTTGATGATGGTGCAAACGAATTTCTCCATCTGCGGAATGAACCAGATGAGCACTGCCGTGTTGCACACGTTGAACGTGGTATGGAAGGCGGCAAGCACTACCGACAGGCGAGCCACGTTGATATGGTCGGCATTGGGGTCAACGCCGACAAAACCGCAAACCATGTCGATGAACGGATAGAAGCAGCACAATACCCAAATTACGCCGAACACATTGAACGACAGATGGGCGAGGGCGGCACGCCGTGCCTGGGTGTTGGCTCCCATGGCTGCAATGTTAGAGGTGATGGTTGTTCCGATGTTCTCGCCCAGCACCAGTGCGATACCCATATATATAGGTAGCACGCCGCTTGAACAGAGCACCATCGTTATTGCCATCAGTGCTGCCGACGACTGCATGCAGAAGGTGAGGATTGTTCCTATGCCGAGAAACGAGAAAACTGTAAGGTAACTGTCTTTGTCGAATGATGAGAAAAAGCTTATAACCGACTGGTTATGGCTTAGGTCCATTTCCTTGCCTGTGGCACCAAGAGTGGAAATGGCGAAAAACATGAATGCTACTCCAAAGAGGAAATCGCCCACGTAGCGATGTTTCTTTCTGTATATCAGCAGCAGGGCGAAGAAGAATACGGGATATACGATATTTGCCATGTTGAACGAGAATCCCAGCGTCATGATCCATGCCGTGAACGTCGTTCCGATATTGGCTCCCATTATCACCGATATAGCCTGGGCAAGGGTGAGCAGACCGGCATTGACGAACGACACCGTCATTACGGTGGTCGCTGTTGACGACTGCACTGAGGCGGTTACGAACATACCGGTAAGCAGACCGGTGAAACGGTTCTTGGTCATTGTACCGAGGATGTGGCGCAGTTGCGAACCCGCCATTTTCTGTAGTGCCTCACTCATCGCCTTCATTCCGTAGATGAGCAAGGCTAATGATCCAATGATCTTAAAAAAAATCCAAATCGACATATTTTAATTTTATTTATGATGCGCTGTTGCATGAATGTCGCAAAAAGGGAGTAACTTTACACCGTAAACCCTTTTAAACTGTATACTTATGAAACAAGTAATACAAATTCGTTGCAAAAATAATAAAAAAGTCATAAACATTGCTATCGGAAGCACACTTTCTGATATTTTTTCTGCTTCGGGACTGAAGATGCAATACGGTCCGGTGAGCGCAAAGGTCAACAACAAGGTGGAGGGGCTCAACTACAGGGTGTACCACAACAAGGACGTGGAATTTCTCGACCTCACCTCTGCTTCTGGGCAGCGCACCTACACCCGAACGCTCTTCATGGTGCTCTGCAAGGCGGTTGCCGACATCTATCCCGAAGGCGACGTAACGATAGACATTCCCGTGTCTAACGGATACTACTGCGACCTTAACATCGGGGGCTGCGTGACGGAAGATACTGTCGAGAAGCTGCGCAAGCGCATGCAGGAAATTGTAGATGCAAAAATTCCGATACGCCGTCATGAGTGTACCACGGAAGAGGCGGTGGAGATTTTCGGCAAGGCGGGTGCCACGTCGAAGGTGAAACTGCTGAAAAGCACCGGCTCGCTGTATACTACATACTACGACATCGACGGATACAAGGACTATTACTACGGTTCGCTACTTACCAATACGGGACTGCTGACGCTCTTCGGTCTGGAGAAATATTTCGACGGACTGCTGCTGCGCATCCCGTCGCTCAAAGACCCGTCGGTGCTCGGCGAACTGATTCGACAGGACAAGATGTTCGAGATTTTCAAGGAACACCACCACTGGCAGGACATTATCGGACTCCGCACTATCGGCGACCTCAACGATGCCGTGCAGAAAGGACGGGCTGCCGACCTCATTAACCTCTCCGAGGCTCTGCAGGAGAAGAAGATATCGCATATCGCCGACGAGATTGCCCAACGAAAGGGAGTGAAGATGGTGCTGATAGCCGGACCGTCGTCGAGCGGAAAGACCACTTCATGCAAGCGCCTCTCCATACAGCTGCTCACTAACGGCATAAAGCCTGTGCCCGTATCGCTCGACGACTATTTCGTGGACCGCGAACATACGCCGCGCGACGAGAACGGCGACTACGACTACGAGAGTCTTTACGCCCTCAACATCCCGCTGCTCAACCAGCAGCTTAACGACCTCTTTGCCGGAAAGGAGGTGGAACTGCCGAAATATAATTTCCAGACGGGAAAGAGCGAACGGAGCGGCAAGAAGCTGAAGATGGGAGAACACGACATCCTCGTGGTGGAAGGCATCCACGCCCTCAACCCGGAACTGACGGCACAGATTCCAGACAGTCAGATATTCCGCGTCTACGCCTCGGCATTCACCACCATACTGCTCGACAGCCACAACTATGTGCCGACGACCGACAACCGACTCCTGCGCCGCATCATCCGCGACTACAAATACCGCGGAGTGAGTGCACAGGAGACTATACACCGCTGGCCTTCGGTAAGGGCGGGCGAGAACAAGTGGATATTCCCTTATCAGGAGAATGCCGACGCTATGTTCAATACCGCCATGCTCTTCGAACTCGCCGTATTGAAGTCGCAGGCGGAACCGCTGCTCGAAACGGTGCCCGAAGACTCCGAGGAATACAGCGAGGCTTACCGTCTGCGCAAGTTTCTGAAATACATCAAGCCGATTCCTAACCGCCAGGTGCCGCCAACTTCATTGCTTAGGGAGTTCCTTGGCGGAAGCTCTTTTAAATATTAGAACCCTTTTCCTGATTTTGAAATAGGAAGGAACGGAAGTCATAACATTTATGCCGGGAGCGTACCTATCAAACGCTCCCGGTGTTTAGCCCAAACGCTCCCGGTGTTTGGCCCAAACGCTTCAGGTGTTTCATAGGTATGCTCCATGCAAGGTGAAATGCCGGGGCGTTTTTTTTAGAGTGCAGAGAATACATTCATCAGAATCCGCATATTCTCCGAAAAACAGCTCTATTTTTGCATATCCCACTTTATTTTCGTAATTTCGCAGCCAAACTATACATATTTAAATAAGAATAATGAAAAAACTCTTCATAGAGACTTACGGCTGCCAGATGAACGTGGCAGACAGCGAGGTGGTTGCCTCGGTTATGCAAATGGCAGGCTACGAGCTTTGCGAGAACGAGAACGAGGCAGATGCTATTCTGCTCAATACATGCAGTATCAGGGAGAATGCCGAAAACAAGATTTACAACAGGCTTGAGACGCTTCATGCCGAACAGAAGAAGGGACGCAGGCTTATCCTCGGCGTGCTCGGATGCATGGCGGAGAGGGTAAAGGACGACCTTATCGGAAACCACCATGCAAATTTGGTGTGCGGACCTGACGGATATCTCACTCTGCCTGACCTCATCGCTCAATGCGAGAACGGCGGCAACGCCATGAACATCGAACTATCTACTACGGAGACTTACCGCGACATCGTGCCGCAGCGCATCGGCGGAAGCAAGGTGAGCGGATTCGTCAGCATCATGCGCGGATGCAACAACTTCTGCCACTACTGCATCGTGCCGTATACCCGCGGAAGGGAGCGCTCGCGCGATGTGGAGAGCATACTGAAGGAGGTTAGAGACTTGCGCGACCGCGGATTCAAGGAGGTTACGCTCCTGGGACAGAACGTGAACAGCTACGGACTTACGCCTGCCGGAAAGCGCATCGAGGGCGGAGTGAGCTTCGCCGAACTGCTGCGCATGGTGGCTCACGAGGCTCCCGGGATGCGCGTGCGCTTCACTACATCAAACCCGGAGGACATGACGGAGGATATCCTTCATGCCATTGCCGACGAACCTAACATCTGTCGACACATCCATTTCCCGGCTCAGAGCGGAAGCAACAAGATCCTGAAACTCATGAACCGCAAATACACCCGCGAGCAGTATCTGGCAAAGGTAGACGCCATTCGCCGTATCATTCCGGGATGCGGACTGACGACCGACATCTTCGTGGGCTACCACGACGAGACGGAGGAGGATCAGCAGCAGACGCTGTCGCTCGTCAGGGAGGTGGGCTTCGACTCTGCCTTTATGTTCAAATACTCTGAGCGACCGGGCACTTACGCTGCCAAGCATCTGCCCGACAATGTTTCGGAGGAGGTTAAGATCCAGCGTCTTAACGAGCTGATAAAACTACAGACGGAGGTGAGTGCCGAACAGAACAAGAAGGACGAGGGCAAGGAGTTCGACGTGCTCGTGGAGGGCTTCAGCAAGCGAAGCCGCCAGCAGCTCATGGGGCGCACGGAGCAGAACAAGGCTGTGGTGTTCGACAAGGGAAATCATCACATAGGCGAAACTGTGAGAGTGAAGATTACTGGCTCTACAAGTGCCACGTTGTTTGGGGAAGCTATAGAATAAAGAGATAAATAATGGGAGCTATCTATGTTTTCCAAGGCATAATGTTGTATATATATGCCTTCGACCATAATCCACCTCATCTACATGTAAGGAGTGGTGACGGAGAATTCACCATTACAATAAAGGAAAGGATTATAGAGGGAAAAGCTAAAGTAAAAACCATTAAAATAGTAAATGATTTCATAGACAATAATGTAGATGAAATTATGGATATATGGAACAAAGCCCAAAAGGGTGAAAAAATAGAGAAAATAACAAGATAATAAAAGGAGGCTATTGTATGATACTGAATGTAACAAACGTAACTTATCTTGGGGAATACACTCTCCTATGTAAGTTTAACAATGGTGAAACTCGTAAGATTGACCTGTCACCTCTTCTTGAATACCCCGCATTCGTAGAACTAAAAGATAAAAACAAATTTGAACAGTTTGGACTTGACGGTACTATTTTTTGGGCTAACGGTGCTGATATTGCACCTGAATATTTGTTCAACAACGGAACGAAAGTAAATCAGGCTTAAAGAAAGATGAAAGAATTTTTCCAGATACTGCGCCGCTTCGTGCCGCCATACAAACGGTACCTCGTGCTGACTGTCGTGTTCAACATCCTGTCGGCTGTGCTCAACATATTCTCCTTTGCGGCAATTATACCTATCTTGCAGATTATCTTCAAGACGGAGAAGGCTGTGGCCGTGACCCGACTGATGCCGTGGGACTGGGACAATATGAAGGAGGTTGCCTCTAACAACATGAACTACTACGTGAACTGGCTCATCAGCGATATCGGTCCTACTACGACGCTGCTCGTCTTGGGGCTCTTCCTCACCGTTATGACTTTCTTGAAGACGGGGGCGTATTTCTTCTCTTCTGCCACGGTAATCCCTATTCGTACGGGTATCGTGCGCGACATCCGCAACCAGCTCTACCAGAAGATTACTTCGCTGCCGTTGGGCTTCTTCTCGGAGGAGCGCAAGGGCGACATCATTGCCCGCATGAGCGGCGACGTGCAGGAGATAGAGAACTCCATTATGAGTTCGCTCGACATGCTCTTCAAGAATCCTATTCTTATTATTGCCTATTTCGCCACGCTGCTCTTCATCAGCTGGCAGCTCACGCTCTTCACCCTGCTCTTCGTACCCGTTATGGGATGGATTATGGGAAAGGTGGGCAGAAAGCTGAAGCGCAAATCAAAGGAGGCTCAGGCTCTGTGGAGCGACACGATGAGTCAGGTAGAGGAGACGCTCGGCGGACTGCGTATTATCAAGGCTTTCTGTGCTGAGGAGAAGATGAACAGGCGGTTTGACAAGATTAACTCGGGCTACAGAAACCAAATATTGAAAGTAAACACCCGTCAGCAGATGGCGCATCCGATGAGCGAATTCCTCGGTACGGTGATGATTATCATAGTGTTGTGGTTCGGCGGCATACTGGTGCTCAACCAGCAGGTGCTCTCCGGTCCTACGTTCATCTACTATCTCGTTATCCTATACAGCATCATCAATCCTCTGAAGGATTTCTCAAAGGCTGGCTACAATATCCCTAAGGGGCTCGCCTCGATGGAACGTGTAGACAAGATTCTGCTTGCCGAAAACGACATCAAGCAAAAAACAAGTCCTGAGCACATCAGCAGTTTCAACCATACTATAGAGTTCCGCCACGTGTCGTTCAGATATGGCGAACAGTGGGTGCTCAGAGACATCAACCTGACGATTGAGAAGGGAAAGACCGTGGCTCTCGTAGGTCAGAGCGGCGGCGGAAAGTCTACTCTCGTCGACCTTATCCCCCGCTACTACGACGTGCAGGAGGGCGAGGTGCTTATCGACGGCATAAACGTGAAGGATCTTGACATTCACGATCTCCGGCAGCTTATCGGTAACGTGAATCAGGAGGCTATCCTCTTCAACGACACCTTCTTCAACAACATCTCCTTCGGTGTGGACAACGCCACACTGGAGCAGGTGGAGGAAGCGGCGCGTATCGCCAATGCCGACGAGTTTATCAAGGCTTCGGAAGACGGATACAATACGAATATCGGAGACCGCGGCGGAAGGCTTTCCGGCGGGCAGCGTCAGCGTGTGAGCATTGCGCGCGCCATTCTCAAGAATCCGCCTATCCTTATTCTCGACGAGGCTACTTCGGCTCTCGACACGGAGAGCGAACGGCTGGTGCAGGACGCTCTGGAGCGACTGATGAAGACGCGCACTACGGTGGCTATCGCCCATCGCCTTTCTACTATCAAGAATGCCGACGAGATTTGCGTGCTTCATGAGGGACATATCGTGGAACGCGGTACTCACGAGGAACTTATACGAAAGGACGGATACTACAAGAAACTTCACGACATGCAGTCGTAAACCTGTTGCGGCTGTTTCTAAATAAAAGTAAAACTTCAAGACCATGGCATACAGAATAGTCTACGGCATCTTCTATGCAATATCTCTCCTGCCCTACCGGGCCTTGTATTGCATAGCCGACTTCTTCTACCTTATTATATATTATATAGTGGGATACAGAAAGAAAGTGGTAAGGAAAAATATCAGTTCGGCTTTTCCAGAAAAGAGTGCGAAAGAGCTGATGGCAATTGAGCACGGATTCTACCGCTGGCTCTGCGACTATGGCGTGGAGTCGCTGAAACTGCTGTCGGTTAGCGACCGTACACTCTTGAAGCATATCGAATTCCGCAACGTGGAGCAGCTGGAACAGCATTTCGACAAGGGACAGACTTGTGCCGCCATCCTCGGGCATTACTGCAACTGGGAGATGCTCTCGGCTACGGGTCTCTCGTTCACTAGACATAAGGATGCCGTCTGCGGACTTATCTACCATCCGCTGCGCAGCAAGGTTTTCGACGAACTGTTCCGCTCTTTGCGCCATGCCAAGGGCGGCGTGTGCATCCCGAAGCAGGATATTCTGCGCTATCTCGTAACATACAGAAGGGAAAAACGCATGTGGCTCTTCGGATACATCTCCGACCAGTCGCCAAAGTGGAGCAATATCCACTTGTGGCTGCCGTTCCTTAACCACGACACTCCCGTCTTCACCGGTGGCGAGCGCATAATGAGAAAGATGAACGACGCCGTATTTTATGTTGACATGGAGCGTCCGCGCCGCGGCAAATACATCTGCACCTTCAAGCTCATCAGCGACGCCCCTGCCACTTTGCCAGACAACGAAATAACAAAACGTTTCTTCCAGATGCTCGAACAGACCGTACGCCGCGACCCTCGCTTCTATCTGTGGAGCCACGACAGATGGAAAAGGACGCATGAGGAGTATGTAAGGAGACAGGCAGAATGCTAAAACAATATGAAACATTCACATAATAACTTTATTTCTTACAAATATGACCAATAAGCCTTTAAAAATAATAAGTATGTTTCTTGTAACCTTACCATATTCTGTTTCCGCCCAAACCATAGCTGTCAACAGAACAGTTTTGTTCTCGTATGATTTGAACGGCAATATTACGAGCCGCAAGGGAACGCCGCTACCTTCAAAGCCTATAGGCGGCAATGAAAAGATAGACATATCCGGAGACATCTCTATAATAGGCAAGGACAACAAATTCACAATCGACCTGAGAAAAGACTACAATTCCACAGCCAAGTTTCAAGTAAGCGACTTGTCACCCGTTGTCGTGAAGTCGGGCGAGTTTTCCACACAGACATTTACTGTTGACATGAATGACTGCCCGTCGGGCGTTTACATATTCAATGTAACTGTTGATGACAAGAACGGTACAAGAAAAATAATAAAGGACTGACATCTTAATGAAAGAAAAGCTACTGACCATATTCCTTTTCCTCACATATTTTGTACAGAACTCTGCGGCAGGTATTGTTGTAGGCAAGATTTCCGACAGTTATGATGTTACTCCAAACGGACAGTTTCACTATGAGATGCCGGTGTCTGTCGCTTCGGGAACCGGCGGCATGTCGCCACATCTGTCAATCGTTTATGACAGTTCCAAAGGCGACGGACTCCTTGGCTACGGCTTTGATTTTTCGGGCATATCATTGATAAGTCGTGCCCCCCGTAACCTGTATAGGGACGGCAAGGCGGATGTGATACGCTTTGACGGAAACGACCGCTTTATGCTTGACGGAATGAGGCTTACGCTTGTAAGTACAACGGCATCACAGCGTGAGTACAGGACGGAGAACAATACCTTTGCAAGAATAGCGGCGGAAGGCGACAAGAACAATCCTTCAAGGTTTATCGTGCACACAAAGGACGGCATAACAAGGGAGTTTACAAATGCCAAAACATTAAACGGCATTTCCGGAAATTCTCTTTATTGGCTTGAGACAAAAGTCAGCGATACCAAAGGTAACTATTATACTATATCCTATGGCTCAGACCCAGAATACAACGAGTTTTGGCCATTGAGAATAGACTACACGGGAAATGAAGGAGCGGGACTTGCGCCGTTTGCTTCCGTGTCTTTTTCATATACTACATCAAATTCTTCGGTTTCATATATAAGCGGCATAAAGACAAGACGGTCGCATGCCATAAAAAGCATAATCTGCAAATATGGAGAAAGTACAGTCAGAAAATATGATATAGAATATTTCAATACAAACAACATTCTTAAAATCAAGAGCATAACTGAATCGACAGACAGGGACAGTAAAAGACTTACAATTTTCAATTGGAACGACAATATACCTGGCGGTACGGTTTATGCAGGAACGTTGACCTATAGTGGGGCAACACAGGCAAATGTCATTACCGGCGACTTCAATGGTGATGGTAAAACAGACATATTGGTAAGACCCATTTATTCCGACCGCCTCGAATATCAGGTTTATCTCAGTAACGGGAACTCTTTTGTGAAAGCTTGCGACAGCAGTTTCAGCATTGTGGAGAAAGAAGGGAAGACAGGGAAGTATATAGAGAATGTGGTAAGTGGCGACTTCAATGGTGACGGATATGATGATATAGTTGTGGAAAGAGGAAATCATCCATTCTATCTTATAGATCTGTATCTGTCAAATGTTGATGGCAATGGTAACTATAGCCTGTCATACGAAACTACAATTGTCAGGTCTCTTAATTCTAAGCATGTTATGTATGCAACTGACATCAACTGCGACGGGGCGGCAGATTTAATAGTACGTGGTGGTTATACTTCTTCCGACTACTGCATGCTCATATCTGAGTCTTCAGAAAATGGAATAAAGCCGCTTGTAAGACAGAGTGACAGGGAAACGCTGCCCGGCAGCAATACCTGGAACAACGTGTATCTTGTAGATCTTGACGGCGACGGTACTGTAGAGATGTTAAATATGTGTAAAGATAACTACTGTATCATGTATGAAATAGAGCCGAACGGCAAACTTAATCCTAAAAAAAAATTCACTTTCGGAACAGGCTATTTCTGCATGGGCGATTTCAATGCCGATGGCAAGACTGATGTAATAACGATGGGTACAGACAAAGACCCTTCCGTGAATTGGGAAATGAATTTCTCCACAGGTCTTGTCGGAGAAAACGTAACGTCTTTTGTATATGAACCGATAATAGCCCTCTTCAATCCCAAAGAAAAACAGATATACGTTGCCGACATTAACGGTGACGGATATGACGACATCTATGCGATAAGCAAAAAGACAAGCAGTGGAAAGGCTGTTGCTACGGATATTTACATAAACGACAGAACAGGAAAGGCTTTTACGCATTATACCGGTTCATCAACCTTAGGTACAGACAAAAGAAACTTCCGTATTGCAGACTTCAACGGCGACGGCAAGGCGGATTTCGTATGTTATCCTAACAGCAAGAATGCCTCATTGCCCATAGACCTGCATCTGTCCGGTTGTCGCGGTGACAATATGCTCAGCCGGATAACGGACGGCATCGGCAACACTACGGAAATTGCATTCTCGCAGTTGACCGACAAATCTGTACATGAAAGAGGCAATACAAGTTCATATCCTATTGTATCGGCATGTTGCCAATGGCCTGTTGTAAAAAGCGTATCAACTCCCGACGGTATCGGGGGAAGATATACTGTAGGTTACAAATATTACAATCTGCTCCTTCATAGAAGAGGGCGCGGAATCCTTGGATTTGAGAAAGTTGCGGCAACCGATTTTTCCACAGGAACAGTAACGGAAAAAGGTTATGAAACAATAAAGGACGAGGCATTGCCGGCTTTGCAATATACACGTAAATTACTTGACGGTGTGTTGCTGAATGAGACATACTATAAGAATGTAATAAACTATCAGTACAGAAACGGACAGGCTGAGGTGTCTTACACGAGTTTCCCCGAATGTGTAGAGGAGAAGTCTTACGAATACAATACCGGAGAAATTGTCTCCCATAAGCTGACTTCATATGAATACGACAGTTTCGGAAACTGTCTGAAAACGACAGTAACGAGCGGCGAGAACAGTGTAGTGACGGAAAACGAATACAAAAATGACGAGGGTCGTTGGATATTGGGACGACTGGCTAAGTCCTCGGTTACTAAATCAGGAAAAAACGAGACTATCACGTTGAAGTCTGAATTCAAGTATGACGAAGAGAGCGGTCTGCTTACAGAGGAGGCATTTGAACCCGATGATGCTGACGGATACAGAAAACGCTATACTTATGACACTTTCGGCAATATTGTTTCAGACGTGACTGTCCCCAACGACGGCAGGTATGACAGCCGCTCAACGGAAACTGCGTATGATGCACAGGGGCGGTTCGTAGCGTCAAGGAAAAATGAAATGTCATTCACAGATACATCAGAAACAGACCCGAAACTTGGTGTAGAAACAAAATCCGTTGATTCCAACGGATTTGTAACGAACTATACGCATGATTCTTTCGGTACGACAACAAATGCCTATACTCCAATAGAACATGTAAAGATGACAACTGAATGGAGTGACGGCAACATACATGCCCCGCAGAACTCTGTATACTTTACAAAAACGGATAAGACCGGATATCCTGCCGTTATGGAATTTTACGACTGCTTGGGAAGGACGTTGCGCAAGGTGTCTGAAGGAGTAGACGGAAGAATGGTGTATACGGATGCCGTGTATGACGGCAAGGGCAGGCTCGTGGCTTCTTCCGAGCCGTATTTCCAAAATGAAGTTCCGGTATGGACGCATTATGAATATGACGCTGTCGGCAGGAAAGTTAAAACAATAAAGCCTGATGGCGGAACGGTCAGTATGGGCTACAGCGGACTCGTATGTTCCGTTACCGATGCCAACGGCAATACATCGGAAAAGGAATACGATATGGACGGAAACCTCGTCAGAAGTACGGATGCTATGGGCGGCAGCGTCAGCTATAAATACAATACGTGCGGAACATGTATAGAAGTATCAGGACCGAGAACCGTTACCAAAATAGAATACGACAAATATGGCAACAGGACAAAGCTGGTTGACCCGGATCTGGGAACGATAGAATACACTTATACTCCATACGGCGAACTGGCAACACAGAGAGACCTCGAAGGGACAACATCATACGAGTATGACAAGTTGGGACGTGTTACGAAAGAAAAACGGCAGGATTTCACGTACACATATATATATGACACCGACTGGAAGGGGGCTTTGTCCGAGTCGGAATGCTCAAACGGCATTAGGCGCAAGACCTGTTACGACCAGTACGGCAGAATTTCTTCGGTAACGGAAACTGTATGCGACAAGGACTATGTTACAAGAAATACGTATGATGGCTTGAACCACCTTGTAAGTATTGAATATCCGTCAGGTATCAGAGTTCGCAACAGCTATAC
The DNA here is from genome assembly GCA_002314055.1 of Prevotella sp. UBA1104. Taxonomy (GTDB): domain Bacteria; phylum Bacteroidota; class Bacteroidia; order Bacteroidales; family Bacteroidaceae; genus Prevotella. The sequence goes on along the minus strand of DCBP01000062.1, from coordinate 24,067 downwards.
GGACAACGGGTATCTTGTTTCAGTCAGCTCCGAAGATGACGGAAAGACATTCTGGACTGCTGGAGAAAGAAATGCCATGGGAAAAACTCTTGCTGACACGTTTGGCAACGGCGTGACTGTAAAAAACACCTATGATATGTTTGGACGTTTGAGTAATGTTCAATCTGACGGCTTGTTTTCAAAATCGTATGTCTATGATTTTAACGGCAACCTCGCCTGTCGTTCCGACGGACTTCGTTCCATGACAGAGTGTTTCGGCTATGATGCTCTTGACAGACTCATTTCCGTCAGCGACAATGTCGGGCACAACCAAACGATGAAATATGACAATGCCGGAAACTTGACATACAAGACGGGACTCGGAAGTGTTTCGTATGTTACGGGTACTAACAGAATAGGCTCCGTTAAGGGAGAGACGTTCGCCCTTCCTGCATTTGACAATGTCGTGTACACGTCTTTCAACAAGATATGCAGCTTGAGACGCAACACGTCGGAAAATCCGCTACATTATTATGACCTGTCCATAGATTATGGTGTGGACAAGGAAAAGAAGACGGAGACAACAAGCTATTTTATGGGCGGGTGTGGTCAGAACTTCGACAGCCATTACCGTGATGTAAAGACAAGAATATATGTAAATGAACTGTATAATGAAGAAATAGCGAAAGGAACGGAAAAAAACGTTAACTATATCTATGCCGACGGCAAGCCTGTGGCAATATATGAAGTGACCGACGGCACGGACGGGAAGACTTTATACATACATCATGACAACCTCGGTTCCGTAATGGCATACAGCAATGAGGATGGAATCCTTTGCGAGGAGTTGAGCTATGATGCGTGGGGAAGAAGACGAAAGACTGACACCTGGGACTATTTCACCTTGTCAAACGACAGCATTTCTGAACATGATGCGGGCTTTACGGGGCATGACCATATTGACATGTTTGATTTGGTCAACATGGACGGCAGAATGTATGACCCGCTGACGGGCAGGTTCATGTCACCAGACCCCATCGTGCAGATGCCGGAATACACACAGAGCCTTAACCGCTATGCCTACTGCATGAACAATCCGCTGTCGCTTACAGACCCGACAGGATATAGCTGGATAGGAGATACATTTTCTGCAATCGTCGGAATAGCCGTAGGATTGGAAACAGGTGGTTTGGCATACGGAGTCTATGGTGCCGTAATAGGCGGTATGGCTGGCGGTGCATCCTCGGCTTTGGTAAACTCTCTTATTAACGGAGCCAACCTGATGCAGACGGCGAAGAACACCTTTACCGGAGGTTTTTGGGGCGGCGTAAGCGGCTTAGCTAATTTCGAGATAGGAAACCTTGAAAACGTGTACATGAAGATTGCTGCCCATTCTGTATCGGAAGGAGCTATGGAGGGTATCCGTGGCGGCCACTTCGAGCACGGCTTCTTTGTCGGTATGGCATCGGCAGCTGGCGGCGCAGCCTTGAATGGTGGAATGTGCGATAGATTGTCGGCGGCAGAAAGAATTGCCGTCAACGCAGTACTGGGCGGAATTGTATCTGAACTTGGCGGGGGAAAGTTTGCAAGCGGAGCAATGACTGCGGCATATGTGATGATGTTTAATGAACTGAAACATCTTGGACCAACTTATAAACAGATAGAAAAAATTTATAATACAGAGACTGAAAGTATAAGTGAATTATCACCGAAAGATTTTTATCAATCATTAGGTGGCGAAATCGCTCAAAAAGCAGAAGAAGGAAATTGGGAAAATGCATGTGCTGCAAGATTGAGTTATGCTATGAATAAAAATGGTTTAAAGATTCCTTACATAAAGGGAATTACCTTAAAAGATAAATTTGGAAGAAATTATTTTACTTTGGCATCAGACATGATAAAATATTTTACCAAGATATGGGGCGAAGGTATTGTGTGCAATAACAAATATGTAGCCTTAAGGAATGGCATAACAGGACAAAGTGGCTTTACAAATGCATCCGGACATGTTGATGTTGTATATAATGGAAAGGCTGCCGGTGGAGAACATGGGGCTGTATATTATTATAATGAAGGTGCACATACTTTAATTTGGAAATATGGAGGAAATAGATAATGAAGAAAAATATATTAATATTTGTTGCAATCTTTTTTGTTATTTCATGTGTTTGTAGAACAAAATCAGATTATTCAGAAAAAGTGGTTGTAAAAAAAACTTCTGATTATAGTGGACATTTTGCGCATGAGTTATTTGTCAAAAATAAAGATGGAATTTCTGCATATTCATTTATCTTCTCAAAGAAAATAAATAACATATCATTATTTATTGATTCCAATACGTCATACAAAAGATATAATATGTATTTAAATAAAAAGGATACTTCATGCTGTTCTTTAATTGATTCACGTCGCAGATATACTTTATGTGATTATGATAATTTTCTTAGACAGTTATCTCTCTGCTTAGATTATATAAATAATAATTATTATAGTATTGAGTCTTTGAATAAAATATATTTTTCAACGGCAGATTTACAAGAAAAATCCATAGCTTTTACAGATTATCTATCCAAAGAAAAAAACTATCAAAACAATAATTGGTATACTGACGAACAAGTTAAGTATGCTCTATATAAAACTTCTTTCATCGATGATTTGAATAAATTGTTGAAAAAATTTAGACTAAGATGTAACTTTGCAAAATGTGATGGATTAGCAATGATTTATTCAAATGAGTATCAAATAAAAGAAAAGATATTTCATCACAGTGGAGTTGTAAAATTGGTAAATATTCCAATGGTTATTTATATTTCAAAAATGAATAGATAAGTAGTATATAATATTATGATAAATGTATTTTACAGGACAAATGGTACAGGTCTTATATAGACTGCAAAAAATGCCTTTACTGGAGTTTTCTTGACTGGTGAAATTTTTATCACGTCCCAATATTATGAAAAATGGTATTGTTTTTCAAAGTCTTTTTATAGGAGTTACAGGGCATATTGATATTTTTTGCAACGAAAAATCAGGTGGCTCTGCATATTCTTATTTTTGGAATTTGGACGGGAAACATGGTAATATAAAAACTGAATATTGGAAATATGGCAAGTAAAATCATAATTCATCTTTTTCTCTTTGCATGTTTTGCATGTCAAAATAGCAGCAAAAATATTTTTTCTACAAATTCTAACGTAAAAGCTGTAAGGATTAATAAATCAGAATTCGAATATTTCTGTGTAAATGGCTGCGATACTTCTTCACTGTCATTTATCATTCATAAAGGGTATAATGAAAAAATCTATATTGATGTTTGGCAAAGTGATAAATATAAGTATTTTGATGTAATAAATCATAACTCTGTTTTGGATACGACAGCAACAGGCGGAAAAATAAAAAATAGATGCAAAAAACTTTTACCAATATCTTATAAACGCACAAAGGAAGAATTCAGCTTATGTTTAGAACGTGCATCACATTTTTTTAAAATAAGTGAAGCAAAATTTATAATAACTCGATTATCATATTTAGGACATATATCGGTAGAAGTGATGAATAAGTTGAATTTTGACAAAGGTAAGAATTTGCAATGCATCCATTCAAATATTGCTTCGATACTAAACTCTACATCTTTAAGAGAGGACTTGAATTTAATATTGGGTAAATATGGTCTTGTTGTAGATAAGATAAGTTGTCAAGAGGAAATATCCTTGATACCTTCAGAAATATTTTTGGAAAGAAACAAAATTCCAGAAAATGATATTGTTCCACAAAATATTATAGATTGTGAAGTACTAATAACACTTAAGTCTAATATTAGAGGAGAGGGTTTATAATATATTTTCACGGTATCAGTAAAAAGGTAAGAGTATGCTATTTTATTTGTTCTATCAACAATGATGATTTATGCAGACAATAAAATTTTTCAATAATACAAGCATTTTTGCAAGCCCAGAGATAGACAATCTTTGGAATGTATATTTCAAGATTGCCGCCCATTCAGTTTCGAAAGGGGCTATGGAAGGAATCCGTGGCGGCCACTTCGAGCACGCTTTCTTTACCGATATGGCATCGGCAGCAGGAGGTGCAGCCTTGAACGGCGGAATGTGTGACAGACTGACGGCAGCGGAAAGGTCATGCTTAGCGAGTTTTCCTATACAATCTATAGAGAAAAGAAATAATACTTGGCAAATTAATAATATAAATTGAAAAATATTATGCTAACTATAGGATTTGATGCCAAACGCATCGTAAGAAATTTTACAGGACTGGGGAATTACTCCAGAACTCTCGTCAACGGACTTGCAGAGATTGTTCCGCAAGACACTCAGCTGCGGCTCTATGCTCCAGACAAAGGAAATGAACGGCTGAGGGAACAGGTGAGAGAAAGGGAGAACGTGAAGTTCGTTTATCCCGAAGGACACAGGATGAAACTCTCGAGAGACCTCTGGAGAATACTCGGCATCGTGGACGATCTGAAGAGGGACGGCGTGGAACTGTATCATGGTCTGACAGGCGAACTGCCTTTTGGGATAAAGAAGAGTGGGATAAAGACCGTTGTTACTATCCACGACCTTATCTTTATGCGCCATCCGGAATACTACAACTGGATTGACACAAAAATTTACGGATGGAAATTCAGGCAGACATGTCGGGAAGCAGACCGCATCATCGCCATCAGCGAATGTACGAAGCGCGACATAATAGAGTTGGGAGGTGTTGATGCAGAGAAAATAGACGTGATATACCAAAGCTGCGGAACGGAATTCAAGGCTCGCGAAAGTGAGAAAAAACTGCAGCAGGTACACTCTGACTATCTGCTGCCGGAGCGCTACATCGTGAACGTAGGCACTATAGAGGAGAGGAAGAACATCCTACTTACAGTAAAGGCAATGCAGCTGTTGCCCGAAGAGATAAGTCTTGTTGTTGTCGGCAGACCTACTCCATATACCGACAAGGTTAAGAAATATATAGCGGAACATGCTCTGGAGAAAAGGGTGAAGTTCCTCCACGGCGTGCCATTTGACGACCTCCCCTCAATCTACCAGATGGCAGAGGCATGCGTGTACCCGTCGAGATACGAGGGCTTCGGACTGCCTATCATAGAGGCAATACAGAGCGGACTGCCCGTAGTGGCATGTACGGGAAGCTGCTTGGAAGAATCAGGCGGAAGATACTCGCTGTATGTCAGTCCCGACGACGTGCAGGGTATGGCAGATGCCATACAGCAAGTGCTTGTAGGAGCCGAAGGCAGAGAGGAGAGAATAGAGAAAAGCCAGCAGTATGTTACAAGATTTGAAGGAAACGACGTGGCACAACAAGTATTGGATATTTATAAAAAATTGATATAACAACATGACAATAGGTGTATGTATATGTACACCTATTGTCATAATGAAAGTATTTTTATACAAAACTTCGGTCTACAAGCAAAGTTTTGTATCAAAAAGTTTTGCGCTTTCATTAAAGTTTCCGAACTTTGCATTATCCGTTACACTGTTGTCCGTTCCAAGAACGGCAGGCGAAATGGAAAACACTTTTATCGACTATCCTAAATAGTAAAATAATTAATACTGAATTTTATGGCAGAAAATTTGGAAGTAAAAGAGTTGGAGCAGGTTGTAGTACGCTTCTCCGGCGACTCCGGCGACGGTATGCAGCTCGCCGGCAACATCTTCTCCACGGTCTCAGCCACCATTGGCAACGGTATATCAACGTTCCCGGACTATCCGGCAGACATCCGTGCCCCGCAAGGTTCGCTGACCGGTGTATCTGGATTCCAGGTGCATATCGGCGAGGGAAAGGTATATACCCCTGGCGACAAGTGCGATGTATTGGTAGCAATGAATGCCGCAGCGTTGAAGACCCAGCTAAAGTATGCCAAGCCACAGGCTACTGTCATCATCGACACCGACAGCTTCGGACCGAAAGACTTGCAGAAGGCTGAGTTTAAAACCGACAACTATCTTGCAGAAATGGGCATCGACGAGGATAGAGTAGTGGCTTGTCCTATCACAAAGATGGTGAAAGACTGTCTTGCCGACTCTGGCATGGACAACAAGGCAATCCTGAAGTGCCGCAACATGTTTGCACTCGGTATCGTCTGCTGGCTTTTCAACCGCGACGTGTCGCTGGTAGAGAACTTCCTAAGAGAGAAATTTGCCAAGAAACCGCAGATTGCAGAAAATAATATAAAGGTAGTGAATGCCGGATACGACTATGGACATAATGTTCATGCCGGTGTGCCTGCCACTTACCGCATAGAGTCGAAAAACAAGGTAAAGGGTCGCTATATGGACATCACCGGAAACAAGGCTACGGCATACGGACTCATCGCTGCCGCTGAGAAGGCAGGACTGAAACTGTTCCTTGGCTCCTACCCTATCACCCCGGCGACCGACATTCTTCACGAACTTGCCAAGCACAAGTCGCTCGGCGTTACTACCGTGCAGTGTGAGGATGAGATTTCGGGCTGTGCGAGTGCCATCGGTGCATCGTTTGCCGGAGCTCTTGCCGTAACATCTACATCAGGTCCTGGCGTCTGCCTCAAGTCGGAAGCAATGAACCTCGCCGTTATCGACGAGCTGCCGCTGGTTATCGTTGACGTGCAGCGCGGCGGTCCTTCTACCGGACTGCCTACGAAGAGCGAGCAGACAGACCTCTTGCAGGCTCTCTACGGACGAAACGGAGAGTCTCCGATGCCTGTAATAGCCGCAACAAGTCCAACCGACTGCTTCGATGCCGCATACATGGCTGCAAAGATTGCCCTTGAGCACATGACTCCGGTTATCCTGCTCACCGATGCATACGTGGCAAACGGTTCGGCTGCATGGAAACTGCCTAATATCGACGAACTGCCGGAGATTCACCCTCACTACGCCACGGCGGAGATGAAGGGCAACTATACTCCTTACAAGCGCGACGAGGAGTCGCTCGTGCGCTACTGGGCAATACCCGGACAGGAGGGATACACTCATATCCTCGGCGGACTGGAGAAGGACGGCGACACGGGAGCCATCTCTACCGACCCGGAGAACCACGACAAGATGTGCCGACTGAGAGCGGGCAAGGTGGAGCGTATTCCGGTGCCCGACCTTGAGGTGCTTGGCGACAAGGATGATGCCGACTTGCTTATCGTTGGCTTCGGCGGAACTTACGGCCATCTGTTTACGGCAATGGAAGAACTCCGCAAGAAGGGCTACAAGGTTGCTTCAACACAGTTCAAGTATATCAACCCGCTGCCAAAGAACACGGCAGAGGTGCTGACGAAATACAAGAAGGTGGTAGTTGCCGAGCAGAACCTCGGTCAGCTTGCTGCATACCTGCGCAGTAAGGTAGAAGGTGAAAAAATATATCAATTCAACCAAGTTAAAGGCCAGCCGTTTGTTGTTGCAGAATTAACAAAAGCTTTCGAGGAGATAATAAACAAGTAATAACGTCTAATTTTAATGATAATGTATACTGTACAAGACTACAAAAAAGGACAGCCACGTTGGTGTCCGGGTTGCGGTGACCATTTCTTTCTGGCTTCGCTCCATAAGGCGATGGCGGAATTAGGCGTTCCACCGTATGAAACAGCAGTAATTTCGGGTATCGGCTGCTCAAGCCGTCTGCCTTATTACGTCAATACATACGCCATGCAGACCATTCACGGTCGTGCGGCAGCCATCGCCACCGGTGCAAAGGTGGCAAACCCTAATCTTACCATCTGGCAGATTAGCGGCGACGGCGACGGTCTCGCCATCGGCGGCAACCACTTCATCCATGCCATGCGCCGAAACATCGACCTCAACATGATTCTTCTGAACAACCGTATCTACGGACTCACCAAGGGACAGTATTCGCCTACCAGTCCGCGCGGCTTCGTCAGCAAGTCATCACCTTACGGCACCGTTGAGGACCCGTTCCGCCCGGCAGAGCTATGCTTCGGGGCGAGAGGAAGATTCTTTGCCCGTGCCGTGGCAACCGATGCTGCCGGCACAGTGGAGATTCTGAAGGCAGCAAAGCAACACAAGGGTGCTTCGGTATGCGAGATTCTGCAAAACTGCGTAATCTTCAACAACGGAGCCTACGACTCCATCTACAAGAGTGAGGGCAGAAAGAAGAATGCCATCTACGTGAAGCACGGCGAGCCGCTCATCTTCGGCGAGAACAACGAGTATGGTCTCGTTCAGGAGGGCTTCGGCTTGAAGGTTGTGAAGATTGGCGAGAACGGCATAACGGAGAAGGATATCCTTGTTCATGATGCCCACTGCGAGGACAACACCCTGCAGCTGAAGCTTGCCATGATGGACAACGAGCATGGCTTCCCTGTTGCTCTCGGCATTATCCGCGACGTGGAAGCTCCTACCTACGAGACTGCCGTGGCAGAGCAGATTGAAGACGTTAAGGGCAAGAAGAAATATCATAACTTTATGGAACTTCTCGAGACGAACGACACTTGGGAAGTGAAATAAAGAAGCAGAGATAAGAATATTTTCTTTCATAATAGACCGTATTACACATTAAGCAGATGTGTAATACGGTTTATTTTTGCCTTTTATTAATACCTTTGAATAATATAATGCAAATAATATCAAGAAATTATGTAATTTTGCACATTCGATAACGAAGATATAAACATATATATGGATTATAACATAAACGACTTTGAGATAATGGCGCCCGTGGGCTCCCGCGAAAGCCTTGCAGCAGCCATTCAGGCAGGTGCCGACTCTATCTACTTCGGCATAGAGAAGCTGAATATGCGCGCCCATTCGGCAAGCACGTTCACTATCGACGACCTTCGCGAGATTGCCGCCACATGCAATGAGCACGGCATAAAGACCTATCTGACGGTGAACACCATTATATATAACGAAGACATCCCGCTGATGCACGAGATTGTGGATGCCGCAAAAGAGGCCGGCATATCTGCCGTGATAGCCAGCGACGTGGCGGTGATGACCTATTGCAACAAGGTGGGACAGGAGGTTCACCTCTCCACCCAGCTCAACATCTCTAACGTTGAAGCTCTGAAGTTCTACGCCCAGTTTGCCGATGTAGTGGTGCTCGCCCGCGAACTTAACATGAATCAGGTGGCAGAGGTTCATCGCCTTGCCGAGGAACAAAACATCTGCGGTCCGTCGGGCAAGCCGGTGCGCATCGAGATGTTCTGCCACGGAGCCTTGTGCATGGCAATCAGCGGCAAGTGCTACTTGAGTCTCGACAATGCCAACCGCTCTGCCAACCGCGGCGAATGCATACAGCTGTGCCGCCGCTCATACACCGTTACCGACAACGAGACGGGCACGCAGCTGGAGATTGACAACAAGTATGTGATGAGTCCGAAAGACCTGAAAACCGTGCGTTTCATCGACCGTATGATGAAGAGCGGAGTGAGAGTGTTCAAGATTGAAGGCAGGGCTCGCGGACCGGAGTATGTGTACACCGTGGTGAGATGCTACAAGGAGGCAATACAGAGCGTAATCGACGGAACCTTCACGGAGGAGAAGAAAGACGAGTGGGACAAGAAACTCGCCACCGTGTTCAACCGCGGCTTCTGGGACGGATACTATCTGGGACAGAAGCTCGGCGAATGGAACAAGAACTATGGCTCGTGTGCCACGGAGAAGAAAGTATACGTGGGCAAGGGCGTGAAATATTTCTCAAAGCTCGGTGTGGCTGAGTTTGCCATCGAGGCTGCCGACATCAAGAAGGGCGACAAACTGCTCATCACCGGTCCTACGACGGGTGTTGTCTACATGACTGCCGATGAGATTCGCTACGACCTCAAACCTGTCGACGAGGCTCTCAAGGGGCAGCGCGTGTCGATGCCTGTGCCGGCAAAGGTTCGTCCGAGCGACAAACTCTTTAAACTAATTAGGAATGAGGAATTAGGAATGAGGAATTAGTAGTCCTATAGCTCACAGTTCTCCTAGTTCTCATAGAACTCCCAAAACTCCCAGAACTCCCAGAACTCCCAGAACTCCCAATTCTCCCAGTCCTCCCAAAATAAAATAAAAAAACAACTATGACAATCAACGAACTTCAAGACGAAGTAATAGAAGAGTTCTCCGATTTCACCGATTGGATGGACAAATACCAGTTGCTCATCGACCTGGGCAACGAACAGAAACCTCTCGACGAGAAATACAAAACCGAGAGCAACCTTATCGACGGATGCCAGAGCCGCGTGTGGCTACAGGCGGATTATGTGGACGGCAAGATTATCTTCACTGCCGAGAGCGACGCCCTCATCGTGAAGGGTATCATAGCCCTGCTTATCCGCGTGCTCAGCGGACACACGCCACAGGAGATTCTCGATGCCGACCTCTATTTTATCGACCGCATCGGACTGAAGGATCATCTCTCGCCTACCCGCTCCAACGGACTGCTCGCCATGGTGAAGCAAATCCGCATGTATGCACTGGCGTTTAAAGTGAAAAGCGAAGAATGAGAAAGCTGAAGACGATAGAGATGCACCGCATGACGGTGGAGGACTTCAAGGAAAGCCGGAAGATGCCCCTCATCGTGGTGCTCGACGATGTGCGCTCACTGCATAACGTGGGTTCCGTGTTCCGCAGCGGCGACGCCTTCCGCATCGAGGGCGTGTGGCTGTGCGGAATAACGGCGCAACCGCCGATGCCGGAGATTCACAAGACGGCACTCGGAGCCGAAGACAGTGTGGACTGGCGATACTTCAAAACGGCAACGGAGGCGGTGGCTGAACTCCACAGCATGCAGTATGAGGTTTGCTCCGTGGAGCAGTGTGAGGGCAGCACGATGCTCGAAAGCTACACTCCCGACACGAATAAATACAAAGGCTTTGCCGTTATTATGGGCAATGAGGTGAAGGGGGTACACCAGGAGGTAGTAGACCAGAGCGACTGCTGTCTGGAGATACCACAGTTTGGCACTAAACACTCGCTGAACGTATCGGTAACGGCAGGCATCGTGATTTGGGAATTTGCAAAGAAACTGATGCTATAATCTACAAAAGCAACATATCATTTTAGCCGTACGGCATACTTGTGGATACCGTTTATATGCTTTACTGCTGGTGCAAGGTATCTGCACCAAAGGTGCAGCAATAAGGGACAAAAGGTGCACAAAATGGATAATGTTGCTTTTACCGTAATATTACCCTCACATCTACCCTCACACCCCTCACACTTACCCTCACACCTTGAAACGTCGATAAACAGGGACTTTCAGGGCTATTGGTGAGGGTGTGAGGATATAATTCGATATATTTTTCTTTAAATCTTTCATTTCCTCAATATCCCTTTCAACCTTATACTGCGAAGGATTTTAATGCCACATAGGCATATTGCCAAAGCAGACAACGAGAATAATATATTGGGAAGAATACTGTTGTCGAGCATAGATATATCCATCCTCAACACGAATACAAGAAAGCCTTTTATAAAGGTAAATATCATTAAATGATATCCACACAGCCAAAGGGTGTTTGTGGATATCTTTTTTATTACTACCGGCAATGCTGACGGTATGGAGCATACTGTAGCGATGAAGGATATAGCGACAAACGTTTCGGCAAAATACAATGGATAGAACGAGAACTCTCTCTTCTGAAGGTTTACGGCTCCTGTTATTTTGAAAAGAATGATGCTAACGGAGAATAAAACAAGGGCCATGGATAGCTTTACTACTGCGTTTGCTACTGAATGACTGTTGATAAAATTGTTGAAAACCCTACAACTGCGCATTTCATGACCTATGGAATAAAATACCATTGCCACGAGTGTGTGGCTTATGGAGAATGGTATGACGATGGGATTATAATAATAGTCTATGCCGCCAAGAACGGCAAACAAGAGTGTTACGGCAATTCTTGCAGAGAATCGTCTGCCTCTGAAAATAATATAAAACAATATTTCTACATTGAAAAGAGTGGTGAAGAAATACATCGTGGCATTATGGTAAAGCAGCCTGCTGTCGCTTGTCAATATGCCGACCAATGGTTTCCATGCCGGAATGCCGATGCTGCTGTCTGCCCCATAATGCCTCCCCACGAGGAGCCAAAAGAGGTAGGTTACGGCATTTATGGAGAAGTATGGCACCATTATCTGACGGAAACGCTTCTTTAAGAAGGGTTTGAACTGAGGGTTTCTCTCAAACCTGAAGAGATATCCAGACATGAAGAAGAAAAGCGGGATTTCTACCATGAAGGCATAGTTGGCAATGGGTCTTGCCACTGCGGTATGGCTCAGTATGACGAGATAGATGGCGACAGCCTTTGCCCAGTCTGCCATATTGATCCTTATTTTAGTATGATTTTCCATCTTCTGTTTTTTTGGCGCCTTTATTTCAGTCAATAATCTTTTCCTGTTTATTGTTTTCGCCTCATTTTTCAATCTTTCAATCTTTCCTTTTTTCAATCTTTAATTCTTCCTCAGCAGCATCAGTTCATAGAGTTGTCTGTGTTTCTTTGTCATCACCTCGAGCACCACGCCACAGAAGAACGTCAACAGGGCTGCTATGCCGATAAAGCCGCTCACGATGAGAGTAGGGAAACGCGGCACGAGTCCCGTCTGCATATATTCCATGAAGACAGGAACGAAGAGCAGCAGCGATACCAATAGCAGCAGCAGACTTATTATGCTGAAGAACTTCAGCGGCTGATAGTCGCGAAACATTCTGAATACGGTTCCAACCACCTTTATGCCGTCGACGTAAGTGTTGAGCTTCGACTCACTGCCTTCCTTGCGGTCGCGATAGTCAATCTTCACTTCCTTTATCAGGAAATTCTTGTCGAGCGCATGAATAGTCATCTCCGTTTCAATCTCGAAGTTGCGCGAGAGGATAGGGAAATTCTTTGCAAAGCTGCGGCTCAGCGCACGGTAGCCCGTCATGATGTCGTGGATGTTGCTCTTGAAAATCTTGTTTATAAGAAAGCGTACAAGACGGTTTCCTTCGTTATGGAACGGACGTTTGTTTTCCGTGAAATACGTAGCCGACAGCCGGTCGCCAATCACCATATCCACCCCCAGTTCTACCAGTCGGCACATTTCCCGGGCACTGTCTGCCGGATAAGTATCGTCGCCATCCACCAGCAGATAGCAGTCGGCATCGATATCCTGCAGCATGCTCCTCACCACGTTGCCCTTGCCTTGGCGCAGCTCCCTCCTCACCACGGCACCGGCATTCTCGGCAATAGCGGCAGTATCGTCGGTAGAGTTGTTGTCATAAACATATACGGTAGCCTCTGGCAGAGCCTTTTTAAAGTCGCCTACGACCTTTTCTATTGTCAGAGCCTCGTTATAACAAGGAATAAGAACGGCAGTTTTCATATAGCTCTCGGTTTTCTAAGTGTTAGACAAATATATAATGCTGCACACCATACGGTGAGCAGGAAATCCCTCCATGTGAAGAAGATATGCTGCAAGGAATGGTTCTTCATCACGGCAAACCAAACTATCGGCATAATGGCGATGACAAGGAACCATCCGTATAGCCTTGTCTGCCGGCGGTGGCAGTAAATATATATCGCTATGACGGCGACGACTGCAAGTATAAACAGAATTATGCCATACACGCTAACCACAGCACAAGCCCTGTCGAACACCATTCTCATGAAGTCTGACAGCGCCATCTCCTTACCTCCAAATACTATAGTATCGCCAATTCTCAACTTGGCGTTCGTCATAGCCGAATCAAAGATGTTATAGCCGGTAAGCAAACTTCCTATTATCCATTTCGAAATCCACAGCAATGAATATCCAGCGCCCCATGCCACGCTGTTGGAAAGAATTGTATTAAAGTCCGACAGGAATCCTTTTCCATCCCTCTTCATTCTCTTCCTGATTGCCATCATTACAACCAGTGGCATTCCAAGCGTTAATATAGGAGTGGTAAGAAAATCCATATACGAGGTTATGCCGCCGATGATAAAAAACAACGACAGGCATTTTGTCTTGTCGCTCGCATATTCCTGCCTCATCATCAGCAATGCCATTCCCAACAGAGCTATGTAGTAGCAGGTGCTGAACTGCAGTGCGAGTGGCACGATAAAGATGTTTGTAGCTATAAGACTTGCCCCTAACGTTATGGCAAACAAGCCATTCATTGCCCTGTATGACGCATATATCACGAAGAGTATCAGCTGCGACAAGAGGATATAGTTTATGACGATAATCGTATGATAGCTGAATACCGTCAGCAGAGGGCGCAGAAAAATCTGATAGCCATGCCAGTAGCGGGCATAGTTGGAATATTGGTCAGAACTGGTTCTGCCTGTATGAGCAATGTATTTCGTGTTTTCTACTACTTCATAGTAAGGATGCAGTGAGTCAGAAACATTCTCGTATTGTTCCGCCATCATGGCAGCCCACACTGGTCTGCTGGAGTCTGCCGAAGCATTCATGCGCAGCATCTGGCAGTCGGTCATGTTGTCTATCTGGAAAAGATATATTCCGAGCGACTTATACCACAGTCCGTCTTTTTCTATCTGCATGGCAGACTTCTCCACATTCCCTCTTACGAGCGATGTGGGGATGCAGAACACTGCCGTTATGAGAACCGTGAAGGTGGCCAGCAGTATTATATAAATTAAAGTAAGTCGTTTTATCGTTTTCATTTGCCGTTTCCTTTATTCCTTATTATATAGTGGCAATTTTGCTATCTTTTTATTTCAGTTTATTGTTTTCTGTCTTATTGTTCTCTTCCGTTTCTCCGCAGCTGCTTTCAGTTTTAAGTATGCCGCGGTAGGCGAAAAAGAAAATCAGTGCGACGAACATGAAGGTAAGATACATCTCGTGCGACTGCCATGGTCCCTGGAACATATAATACCTTTGAGCCGGCATCTGCATATACACCTCATTGTCGTATGTTGCAAACGCTTCTTTTATCCCGTCCACATTTATTCTGAACCAGAAAAAGGAGAGGAAAAGCTGTATTGCAACAATGGTAATAGCCCGCGCCCTGCTTATATTCAGTTTCTCAATAACCTTGGCAAGCATCGGCAACAGGAAGATATAGAAGTATATTATTTTTCTCGTCTCGATATCCGCAAGGAAGACAACGGCAAGTATCAGAATGGCGTATACTCCCGTGCCGCGCGCCATCGTTTCCCGGCAAACACTCTTCCATTTAATCATAAGGAAGACAAATCCCAAACCAAGATATACGAACGGAGTCTCGAGGAAAATAAGAATGTCGGTGGCAGGGAACTGACATATTTGTGCGAATTCGTTTACGAGCGAGAAGTTTCCCTTATAGCATAACACTGTGGGCAATGTGTATATAGCAACGAATGCTACAACGGCAACAATGGAAAGGAAGATGCGGCGCCGTTCCCTAAAAGGTTTTAGCATTGCAAGAAAGTCTACTTGCAGTGGGCTTGTGGCAAACCAATAGAATATTACGTATGCCAATATTGCCGCTACAGATATATATATGTTCTCAGGATAGCGCGCGATGAATACCGATTTGTAGTCGCCAACGTTCTTAACGTATAATCTGAAGAATATGTATGTCACGAAGGCTAATGGCAGCCATACTGTTATAAGGCAGCGCATCGTGGCATTAAGAATTCTGTTTGCGTTATACCCTTCCTTATCTTTTTCCTTGTCAGAGAAGCTCCTCAGCGGCTCATCCGGCAGACAGAGCATAAGGAAAGCCATGAGCGACAGGATAGGAAACACCACAACACTTATCAGTCCGGTAACGACAACCGCCACCTTATTTTTCGAAACACAATAATATACCAATGCTACGCAAAGGGCAAAGGCTGGCATGTCGGTCATTACCGGACAGTAGCCCATAAACTTCAGCACATGGAAATTAAAGAATAAAAAGGAAAACACAATTATTTCCGTCCTTCTTTTCCATCCTTCCTTATTAGATATTCTGAAAAAGAAGAAAACGGCAACTGCAAGCATAACGGTATTCGCAATGCTGCATGTGAGCATCACATTATGTGGAGAGAACGGCAGCGACAAGGCTTTTATTATATAATGTATTATTAAGAAATGCAGCATTCTGTGGGAATGGTAATCGCTGATGCAGCCCGAAGCATATTCGTCCCATCCGTTTAAGACCATTGCCCTGTATGTAAAGCATCCGTCCCATCCATATCCGTCGCAGTGTGCACAATATTCACCGTAATAGTTGAATGCAACTATTGCGGCAATAATTGCCACGAGGATAATTCTATGAATATTTTTCACCAGTTCTCTTCTTTAGTCTTCAAAATACTTGTGTCGTCAGTTTATCACGGCGATTTTGCATACCGTTCCGCTCTCTCCGCTTTCCGTAGCGGTGTTTACCATATACACGCCACTTGCCACGCGCTTACCCTTCAAGTCTTTGCCGTCCCATTTAAATGATCCGCCGTTGCTTCTGCCCTGTGCCACGAGCACTCCGTTTGTCGTAGTAATCTTCACATCGGCATTGTATGAGAGGCCGACTACGGTGATAAGTCCTGTATAGTCTGGCTTCACGGGATTCGGGTAAGCCCAAACGTTGTCTTTGTCCATACTGTCGAAAGTCTGACTTGCATTGCTCTCCACGGAACACAATCCCTTGTCTGTGCCGATATATACTCTTCCGCTTACGGGATTTATTGTGATATACTGTATTTTGTCGGAAAGCAGATAAGAGTCTTCTGCCTTGAAATGGGCCTCCTGCACCATATTGTCGCTGCTTACCACATACACTCCGTTATTGTATGTCCCCACCCATTTGCGGTTGGCATTGTCCACGGCAATGCTTGTGATGTTGGCTCCCGAGAGCAGATAGTCGGCATAGTTAGTACCGTCGTTTCGCGGCACCTTCACCTGATAGAATCCGAGAGCCGGATTAGCCTGGTATTCTGGAGTCAGCGTGAGCAGTCCGTTGCTTGTTGCCACCCAGATGTTCCCGTCTTTGTCTTCCACCACCTGTCGGAGGAATTCCATCGTTCCGATAGCCGAACCGTCTTCGTTTGTGAAGTTGGTATAGGAGTAGAGGTTGTTGAGGTCTGCCGAATAGCAGAAGACACCGTTTCCGCCATATCTTCCGCTGGAGATCCATATTCTTCCGCTCCTGTCCATCATAATCTTGGAGTTTACCGCCTGCGAGGCATCAAACTGCTTTTCGGGTGCCGTCCATTTGTTGTCGGCTGTATAAACGATGAGTCGTTTATTCTCAGCAGAAGAGTTGGAAATCCACAGGTTTGCATTGCTGTCGTAGAACATCGATGTTATAATCTGGTACCTGTCGCTGAAGTTTGCGATAGGAGTTATCAGACTGTTCTTTCTGTCGTAGTGGTTAATGGCTATACCGTCTTTGAATTCAAGTATTCCGTATTGGTTTCCCGCCATTACATGACTGTCGTCGCGCGGGTCTACGGCGAGACACAGGATGTCGTTGAATTTTACGTTATAATGTTCTTCTATTCCTTCGCCGTCGTAGAATTGCCATGCCTCGTTGCTTGGATCGTAAACTTGTATTGCGGCAGGTATATTCGAGTCCCATTCGCCACCGTTGCAGGCATACAACTTGTTGTTCTGTACGGTCATGAATCCGAAGACGTTATAGAGCGGAGCATCTGGAATGATGTCTTGCTTTATTACCGTCTTTGTGCCGTCGGCAGTTATGGTATACGCCTGCAACTTCTGGTCCTTCTGGTTAGTCCAGTAGCATTTGTTCGTCTTGTCGTACGTATAATACCGGGTGTATCCGTCGTCGGTGGTAACACTGATGTCGTTGGCATGACTGAAGTCAACATCGTCATAGCTTTTCTTCCAGCTTGCCGGGTTAACGAGATTATCGTTAACGTTTCCCTTATATATTCCTTCACCGGTTTGGATATAAATGTCATTACCCTTTATGGCGCAGTTCGTTACATTCTTCCCCATATTGAAAGTTTCCCGGATATAAGCTCCGCTCATGTCAACCTGAACCAGTCCGAAGGCAGTACAAAGATAAGCAAGGTTTCCGTCGGCGACAACATTATTGATGGTCTTGTCCACAGTCATTGTCTTGTCTTTATATCCTGCAACATTCTCCACCTTTCCGTTATTGTCGAGCAGGTCGATATTTCCGTTGTCGTATGCAATGGCAAGCTTTTTGACATTGCTGTTCCATGTTATCTTTGATATGGTACAGTCGCTGAGCGGGAACACCTTGTTGTATGCAATAACGCTCCCGTCGTTGCTGTTGTATGAGAACAGCGAGTTAGAGCTAAGCACGTATACCATTTTCCCAGCCGGCTCAATGTCTGTGATATTACCGTAAGCCATGTACGCCTTCCAGTTGTCGAAGGTGTCGGCATTGGCATTGGCGGCGAAAGCTACCGTTAGAGATATTATAGTTCTGATTATTCTGCGCATAAAATAATGTATATGTTTATATATAATATAACTGACAGTTTTAATATTTATTGTCAACTGCCAGTTATATTATTCAAGTTCCGGATTTAATACCCTGTATTCTACTCTTTATTTTCCTTCAGATATTTTGCAAAGCTTTCCACAGCCTTTGCCCTGTGGGATATCTTGTTTTTAATCCCGTTGCCCAGTTCAGCAAACGTCTCGTTGTATCCTTCGGGCATGAAAACGGGATCGTATCCAAACCCGGAGCTACCTCTTTTTTCCTTAATAATCTCCCCCTTGCAAACGCCCTCGAAGAGTATCGGTTCAGGCATGCCGCCGCTCTCCCCTTCTTCTGAATGGATGAAGGCGATGACGGTGCGGAACTGTGCCTTTCTGTTGACTTTCCCATCGAGTTCATGCAGCAGTTTTTTCATGTTAGCTTCGCTGTCGTGCCCCTCACCTCCGGCATAGCGCGCAGAGAATACGCCGGGAGCTCCGTCGAGAGCCTCCACCTCCAGTCCGGTGTCGTCGGCAAAGACGCTCAGTCCATAATTTCTATATACGTATTCCGCCTTGATGGCGGCATTCTCCTCAAGAGTCTTTCCGGTTTCAGGGATGTCAACATGGCAGTTGATGTCGTTGAGGGAGAGAACCTCAAAACTGTCTCCTAAAATGGCTCTAATCTCAGAGAGCTTATTCTTGTTGTTAGTTGCAAATACTATTTTCATTTTATTATTTTTATTGGATTCTGGGATTTTGGGGGAGAACTGAGAGGACTGAGAGTTATGGGAGTTATGAGACTCCGATTACTCAGCCTTTTCTTCCGCCTTGTCCTTTTTCACCTCTACTTTTATCGGGTCGAAGCCCTCGCCGAAAACACCCTGTACGCTGCTCTGGCTTACGAAGGCATTCGGGTCGATGGATTTAATTATTCTGAATATAATAACACTCTCGCGCTTCTTTGCCATAAGACAGATAACCTTCGTTGGATGACCGGAATACCAGCCATGTCCGTCGAGGATAGTCATTGTATGGTCGGTCTGCTTGGCGATGGCATTGGCGATTTCCTGATATTTCTTCGAGAAAATCATAAACTGTACCGACTGCCTCTGCCAGCTCATTACAAAGTCGAGCATGTTACACTCTATGAACATCGTGCAAAGTCCGAACACCACCTTCTGACATCTTACCGGGAATGGTCCGAAGCTGTCTACTGCCAGACAGCTGCCGATAATGACAAGGTCAACCATAATGAGCGCCTTACCGAGCGACACGTTGTGGTGCTTGTTGACCACGGCGGCAATGATATCCGTTCCTCCCGTGCTGCCGTTGCTCAAGAATACAATGGCAAGAGCCGTTCCCGTGAGCATACATCCGATGATGAGCGACATGAAATCGTTTCCGTCGCCCATGAGTTTATAAAAAGTCCCGTCGGGCATTTCCACAACCTTCTGCGCCAGGTCGAGCATTACCGTGATAGCAAAGGTGGCATAAATCGTCTTGGCAAGGAATTTCAGTCCGAGTTCCTTCAGCGCCGCCACGATAAGTATTGCGTTGATTATGAAGAACGTCCATTGCACCGGGAATTTCGTGGCATAGAAGATAATGGCTCCGATACCGGCAATACCTCCGGTTACTATCTCATACGGCAGCAAGAATACCGTAAACCCGAAGGTATACAGCATCAGTCCGAGAGTGATATTGAAATAGTCTCGAGCCTCTCCCATTACCATTTTCCCCGTATCGCTTTTCAGAAAACTAAGGAATCTGTTCTTTTTCTTCTTATCGGCAGTGATGTTGATGTTTGCCATAGTGGTGTGTTAAGTTTTATGGATAATACAAGAAAACCATCAATCCCCTCCCCGCCACTGCCTGTGGGCAGGAAGGAGAAGGGATTAATGTATAAAGATATTATTTTATTACTACGTTCACGATTTTCTTAGGAACCACGATAACCTTTACGACCTGCTTGCCCTCAAGGTATTTCTGGCTCTTTTCGTCGGCGAGCACCTCGTTCTTTATCGTCTCGTTGTCGGCATCTACCGGGAACTGCTTCTGGTAGCGTGCCTTTCCGTTAAATGAGATTGTAAGCTGCATAGAGCTTTCCACGAGATACTGCTCGTTGCATACAGGCCATTCGGCGTCGCATACGGTGCCGGTGTTGCCGAGCTGATGCCACAGTTCCTCGGCGATATGCGGTGCGAACGGTGCGATGAGAACTACAACGTCTTGCAGCAACTGCTTGTTGTGGCATTTCATCTGCTGCAACTCTCCAACGCAAATCATGAATGCCGAGATGCTGGTATTGTAAGAGAAGTGCTCAATGTCGTGAGTAACCTTCTTTATCAGCTTATGAACGCTCTTGAGCTGCTCCGGTGTTGCCTCCTCGTCGTTAGGCAGGAACTGTCCGTCGCGACTATAGAAGAGAGCCCACAGCTTTTTCAGGAAGCGGTGGCAACCGTCGATTCCGTTAGTGTCCCATGGCTTGCTTGCCTCTACCGGTCCGAGGAACATCTCATAGAGGCGCAAGGTGTCGGCACCGTATTTCTCTACAATCATATCCGGGTTGACAACGTTGAACATCGACTTCGACATCTTCTCTATTGCCCATCCGCAAACATACTTTCCGTCTTCGAGTATAAACTCGGCATTCTCATATTCTGGGCGCCATTTCTTGAAGGCCTCAGTGTCGAGCAAGTCGCCGTGAACGATATTCACGTCTACGTGGATTGGCGTAACCTCGTATTTGTCTTTCAGATTGAGACTTACGAAGACTGGAGCCTTAGAGTGGTCGTCGCTGTTGATGCGGTAAACAAAGTTTGAGCGTCCCTGTATCATTCCCTGGTTTACGAGTTTCTGGAACGGTTCTTCCTTGCATGACACTCCGAGGTCGAAGAGGAACTTGTTCCAGAACCTTGAATAGATAAGGTGTCCGGTGGCATGCTCCGTACCTCCCACATATAGGTCTACATTCTGCCAGTATTCATCGGCTTCTTTCGAAACGAGCGCCTTGTCGTCGTGCGGATCCATGTATCTCAGATAATATGCCGACGAACCGGCAAATCCCGGCATGGTGTTGAGTTCGAGCGGGAAGACAGTGGTGTTGTTGACGAGAGATTTGTCTACCACCTCTTTCTTCTCCGTATCCCAAGCCCATTTCTGTGCGTGTCCCAATGGCGGCTCTCCAGTCTCGGTAGGCTTATACTGGTCAACCTCCGGCAACTGTAGCGGCAGACATTCTTCTGGAATCATATACGGCACGTCGTCCTTGTAGTAAACAGGGAACGGCTCTCCCCAATATCTCTGACGAGAGAAGATGGCGTCGCGCAGACGGTAGTTCACCTTTACGCGTCCTATTCCCTTCTCCGTAACATACTTCTTCGTAGCGGCGATAGCCTCCTTCACCGACAGTCCGTTGAGTGAGAATCCGTCAGCCGTCTGTTTTCCTTCAGCAGGCGAATTGCAAACCGTTCCCTCCTTGGCGTCGAAACTCTCTTCGCTAACGTCGGCACCCTCGATAAGTGGGATTATCGGCAGGTTGAAATGCTTTGCAAAGGCATAGTCGCGCGAGTCGTGTGCCGGCACTGCCATGATGGCTCCCGTACCGTATCCGGCAAGTACGTATTCTGAAATCCAGATAGGTATATTCTCGCCCGTAAACGGATTTACGGCATACGAGCCTGAGAACACTCCCGTAACCTTGTGGTTAGCCATACGGTCGAGTTCGGTACGTTTCTTCACGTATGCGAGATATTCGTCCACTTCGGCTTTCTGCTCCTTGGTAGTGAGTTTCTCCACGAGTTCGCTCTCTGGAGCGAGCACCATGAATGTTACTCCAAATATAGTATCTGCACGTGTAGTGAAGATAGTGAAGTCCCAATCCTGTCCGGCTACCTTAAACTGCATCTCTGTTCCCTCTGAGCGTCCTATCCAGTTTTTCTGTGTCTCCTTTATACTGTCGCTCCAGTCCACGGTGTTCAGTCCGTCGAGAAGTCTCTGTGAGTATGCGCTCACCCTTAGACACCACTGGCGCATCTTCTTCTGTACCACAGGGTATCCTCCGCGCTCCGACACACCGTCAACCACCTCGTCGTTGGCAAGCACCGTGCCCAGTCCGGCACACCAGTTCACCATCGTCTCTCCGATATATGCAATGCGGTAGTTCATGAGTGTCTGCTGCTGCTCTTTCTCTGTCATGCTGTTCCATTTGTCGGCAGAGAAGGATAGTTCCTCGCTCTTTGCCACGTTCTCGGCAGCGGCGCTACCCTTTTCGGCAAACTGCTTTACGAGTTCTTCGATAGGCATTGCCTTTTGGCATTTCAGACAGTAGAAGGAGTTGAACATCTTCTGGAATGCCCACTGTGTCCAGTGGTAGTATTTCGGGTCGCAGGTTCTTATCTCGCGGCTCCAGTCGAACGAGAATCCTATCTTGTCGAGCTGTTCGCGGTATCTGTTGATATTCGTCTCGGTAGTGATAGCCGGATGCTGTCCGGTCTGTATGGCATACTGTTCTGCCGGCAGTCCGTAGGCGTCGTATCCCATAGGATTGAGCACGTTGAAGCCGTTCAGCCTTTTGTATCTTGCGTAGATATCAGAAGCGATATATCCGAGCGGATGCCCCACGTGCAGTCCGGCTCCCGACGGATACGGGAACATATTAAGAACATAGAATTTCTTTTTGTCCTTGTTTTCAGCCACCTTGTAGGTCTTGTCCTCAACCCACTGGTGTTGCCATTTTTTTTCAATCTCGTTGAAGTTGTATTCCATTGTATTGTTGTATTTTTATTTT
The DNA here is from genome assembly GCA_002314055.1 of Prevotella sp. UBA1104. Classification (GTDB taxonomy): domain Bacteria; phylum Bacteroidota; class Bacteroidia; order Bacteroidales; family Bacteroidaceae; genus Prevotella. Next base: position 1,000 of record DCBP01000062.1, on the reverse strand, counting down.
CCTTTATTATATATAATATGTATATATCATGCAAAGATAGCTATTAAAATTAGCATTTACAAGTTTTACTAATTTATTTTATTCATTGGGCTTTTTGTTTCTCTAAAATATTCAAGTTTCTTGAGCTGAAAGCATCAGTCTTCTTTTGGGCAGAATAAAGAAAAACGGGCCAGACAGTCCGTTATGACTTATCTGGCTCGTTACCGGTGTGTTAGTTTTTCATGGCATCAAATCTCGTAGAGTATCACTCTGTCTTGTTCAGCTTAACCTTAGCATCATCCACGAGCGACTTGTCTTTTTCGCTCATCAGCGAGTTGAAGTTCTTGTAGCTCATCGCTGCGGTGAAGGCTGCACGCGAGAGGTTGTTCTCGTTGGTCTGCGAAGCGAGGAAGCGCAGGGCGCAACTCTTGATGTTGGTTGCAGGCGTGAATTCCTCGTATTTGTCTGCCGGCTTGGTGTTGATGCCGAGATAGAACGTTCCGAGGTCTCCGAGCTGTACCTTCTTGCTCTGTGCCACGATTTCGAGCAGACAGTCGACGAACGACATCATTACTCCCGTTACCACGCCTCGCGGATATCCGACGTTGTGCTCCGTCATGTGGGTGATTAGCTGACTGAAGGTTACTGTCTCGGTGTGTTTTGCTCTGGCATACCATTTCTTGTAGTTGTCCGATCCCTCGTTTGCGTTCTGATAAACCTGATAATACAAAGTTCCGTTCTTTACTGCTGACATAATTTTTAGTGTTTTAAATGGTTATAAATTATTTGTTGATAAACTCTTGCGGTCCGTTTGCCGTTGCCTCTGTTTCCGTTGCGCGCCATTCGGGAAGGCATTGTTTCTGAACCACGATGCAAAGGTACAACATCCGGCAATGGCAATGGCTGATTATTAGTTGTTATGAGTGATTAATGCTGATTAAAGGTCGTCTTTCTTGCTTTTAGAGCCCCCATCAGTCCCCCCAAGGGGGGAAGAAGCTGCCAATAAAAGAGTCACCTCAAT
>DCBP01000038.1 GCA_002314055.1 Prevotella sp. UBA1104 | reverse complement strand
TCCCTTGACTGCGAACAGGATTGGTTACCATGAACAGAATTCCCTTATGAGCTATAATGGAAACCGCTCCGCCCCTGGAAGGGGAGGCGGGGGAGGGGAAGAAAAGATGAACGAGAAAAAATAACAAGATAAAAAAGAAAGGAAATTTAATATGTACAACAAAGATATCAGATACACCCTGGAGCGCTACCGCATTGGTGGCAGCAACAGATACGTCTGTCCGCAGTGTGGCAGAAAGAAATGCTTCACGCGGTATGTTGACGTGGAGACTGGCGAATACCTCAGCGAGGATTGCGGCATGTGCGACCATAAGGCGTCGTGCGGCTACCATTATCCGCCAAAAGACTTCTTCCGTGACCATCCCGAACTGGACTGCAGGAACAGTCGTAATACGGATTATATCAACGGACAACCGGTTCTCCGGCTTACCAATCAAAGACCGTATTCTCCGATTCAGCGCCTACACCCCGTTGAGAAGAAGCATCAGACGCAGTTCTTCGACCTCTCCTGGGCTGAGAAGTCTATGCAGCGCACAAGCACCTTCCGGCAATGGCTCGAGCTGTTGCCCGTAGACAAAGAGAGAGTGAAGCAGGTTGCTGAAGACTACTACCTGGGCGGAACCTCCAAGGATGTTGTCATCAATGGCATCAACCATGGCAAGGCAGTAATCTTCTGGCTTATCGACGAGATGAACCGTGTGCACGACGCTAAGCTGATGGCTTACACTGCCGACGGACATAGAGTGGCTGGCTGGGGAAACTGGATGCGCTCCATCTGTCAGAAGAGCCACAACGGACCGCAGTTGCAGGAAACCGAGAAGGTGCTCTTCGGCTTGCATCTCTTGCCCCGCTATCCCGACAAGACGGTGTGTATCGTAGAGAGCGAGAAGACGGCAGTTGTCTGTGCCTCGTATTATCCTCAGTGCCTCTGGCTTGCCACGGGAGGCTGCGGCAATCTGCAACGCGAGAAGCTGCAGCCGCTTCGTGGCAGGAAGCTCGTGGTTTATCCCGACAGTGGGGAATACGCCCACTGGAAGGAGTGTATGGAGAAGAGCGGGCATACGGCTTGGCACGTCGTTGACTTCATGGAGCAGTATGAGGCGAACACCGACATTGCCGATATCCTTACCGATGGCGGTATGCTGAGCACAGAGAGTCTATTGCCGCCACCGCCCGATGGTTGTCCCTTCTAAGTATCATGGTTAGATGATGGAAAGGCCATGTTCTCACTGGGCAAGGATGGTAGTAAAATTACGGAAGTCTCTATGGTATAACCAATCTTCCCCTCTCCCGTCTCCCCTTGGCAGGGGAGAAGCAGTTACCCTTGACTGCGAACAGGATTTGTATCTCCTGACTGCGAGCAGGATTTGTATCTTCTGGCAGCGAGCAGGGTTTGTATCTTCTGGCAGTGAACAGAATTTATATTTCCTGACTGCGAACAGGATTTGTATCTCCTGACTGCGAACAGGATTTGTATCTTCTGGCAGTGAACAGGATTGACACCCCTTATCTGTTTCCTTTCATGAGCTATAAGGGAAACTGCTCCGCCCCTGCAAGGGGAGGCGGGGGAGGGGAAGAAATAATGAGAAATAATGAGAAAAAATAAATTCACAATTAGAAAAATTAACGATTATGAAAGAGTTTAAGATTCAAGCCTACACAAAAGCAGAACTTGCAATGTTGTATTTCCCGGATTGTCTGTCGTCTACCACGGCAGTGAAGCATCTTATGGCGTGGATTCGCCGCAACGAGATGCTGAAGAAAGAGCTGGAGAGGCTCGGCTACCTGAAGACGGCACGGCTGTTGACTCCTAAAGAGGTGGAGGCAATAGTGTATTATCTCGGAGAACCGTAATTGAATGAAGAGTTTAGAATGTAGAATGAAGAGTTTAGAATGTAGAATGAAGAGTTTAGAATGTAGATTAATTCATATTCTTCATTCTTCTTTCTTCTTTCTTCATTCTTTATTCTTCATTAAATACCGGAATCGGTATGGAAACTACTTTAACGTCAGACTGCCGCGTGCCGATTTCGTATCTTTGCAATGTAAATCAGAGAGGTTTATGCGATGGGGACGCAAGTCCTGTCGGTTTCACTTATTTCCTAAAAACAAAAAAAGTTATGATTAAGTATGTATTGAAAAAGAACATGAATTCTACCAATGAGGCTTGCTACGGAAAGTTCTATGCTTTCCCGGTGGTAGAGGAAACTATGGACCTGGAGGCTCTTGCCAAGCACATGGAAGCACACAACACGGGTTTCTCCGAGGCAATGTGCGTGGGAGTGATGAAGGCTATGGTGAAGTGTATCAAGGAGCAGATACTCAACGGCAAGAACGTGAAGATTGACGACCTCGCCATCTTCTCCGTTGGTATCCGCAACAAGGAGGGAGCGGCATCTGAAGAGGAGTTCTCTGTGCCTATGAACATAAAGGGCGTGAAGCTTCGTGCACGTGCCACCGGTACGCTGAGCAATGCCAGTCTTAATCTGGATGCCGTGGTGAGAAAGGCAAGTACCGTGCTCGAGACTGCTACTAAGAAGCAGACTCCGAAAGAGTAGAACCCAATACCCACCCTGCCCCTCCCGAAGGGAGGGAATGATACCCACCCTGACCCTCCCGAAGGGAGGGAATGATAGGACAAATAAGAAAAATAGGACAAATGGGAGCTATAAGCCCTATTTGTCCTATTATGTTATATTAGTCCTATTAGTCTTATTAGTCCTATAAGTCTTATTAGTCCTATAAGTCCTAATTAGTCCTATTTCCCTAAATTACAGGATTTTCTTGTAGAGTTCCAGAATATCCTCCTTGGTTACTGGGCGTGGATTGCCCGGAGTGCAGACATCAGTAATGGCCTGTTCGGCAAGAGCCGGGATATCCTTCTCTGTAATGCCAAGTTCAGACAGATGCTGAGGGATGCCTACAAGGCGCGACAGGTTCTCTATCTCGTTGCAGGCAGCTTCGGCAGCCTCCTCGTCGGTCATGCCACTCTTGTAAACACCTACAGCCTTGGCGATTTCCACATATTTCGCGACGCTAACAGGCATGTTGAAGCGCATTACGGTAGGCAACAGGATAGCGCAAGCCACGCCGTGTGGCACATCATGCAGGGCACTCATTGGATGAGCCATACCGTGGTCAACACCCAGTCCTACGTTAGAGAATGCCATGCCGGCGATATACTGAGCCACTGCCATTCCGTTTCGTCCCTCCGGATTCTTCGGGTCGTTAACGGCAACGGGCAGATATTTATGAATCATCTCGATAGCCTTAATCTCAAACATGTCGCTCATTTCCCATGCAGCCTTAGTAATGAGTCCTTCGATGGCATGCGTCATGGCGTCCATACCCGTAGCGGCGGTAAGTCCCTTAGGCAGCGAATACATCAGTTCGGCATCGATGATGGCAACGGCAGGAATGTCGTTAGGGTCTACGCAAACCATCTTCTGCTGTCTTTTCTCGTCGATGATAACATAGTTTATTGTTGTTTCGGCAGCCGTTCCGGCAGTAGTAGGCAGGGCGATAATCGGCAGACACTTGTTTTTCGTGTCGGCAACGCCTTCGAGCGAAACGACATCAGCAAACTCCGGGTTAGTGCATATAATGCCGATACCCTTGGCGGTATCCATTGAGGAACCTCCGCCGATGGCGATGATAAAGTCGGCATTGGCATCCTTGCAAGCCTTCACTCCGTTAGTAACGTTTGTTACCGTAGGGTTCGGTTTCACCTCATCGTAGATCTCGTATGGAATGGCAGCCTCGTCGAGCACGTCGAGCACCATTTTTGCTACTCCGAACTTCATCAATCCTTTGTCTGTTACCACGAGTGCTTTCTTGAAGCCGCGTCCTTTTACCACTGTAGGCAGTTCTTTCCTTGCTCCAGGTCCGAAGTAGGAAACCTCATTCAAAATGAATCTGTTAATCATAATTTTTAAGATTTATGTTACTTGAATAGTATGTGATTTAAGTAAAGACGCATGATACTGTATTTTGTACCATGCGCCAGAATTTGATTTTAGCCAGTATTATTCACAGAATGTCTGTGATATGGAGTATAATATATATTATCAGAAGAGCTGTGCTATCTGGTATACCAGGGCAGATACTACCCATGCCGTGAGGGTAGTGTAGAATGCCGTGAAGATAGCCCATTTCCAGCTGCCCGACTCGTTCTTTATTGCCACTATCGTGGCGAGACACGGGAAGTAGAGCAATACGAAGAGCAGATAGCAGAAGGCGATGAGCGGCGTAATGCCGTCTGCCGACATCTTCTCGTATAGACTGTGGTATTTCTGTGCATCCGAGGTGTCAGACTCGGCAACGCTGTCGTCGTTGGCATAGAGCACTCCCATCGTGGATGCAACAATCTCTTTTGCACCAACGCCGGAGATAAGTCCTACGGAGAGTTTCCAGTCGAAGCCCTGCGCACGGAACACGGGTTCTATCGTCTTTCCTATTCGTCCGATATAGCTCTGCTCCTGTTGCTGCTGAGCCGTAAGCTGGTCGTTGTGGGGGAAATATCCGAGAGCCCATACAATGATGCTCGCCACGAGGATGATGCCTCCCATCTTCTTCAGATACTGTTTCCCTTTCTCCCATGTATGGCGCGCGATGGCTTTGGCGGTAGGGAAGCGGTATGGCGGCAGCTCCATAACGAAGGGCACGTCTTCGCTCTTTACCAGCCATTTGCTGAACACGCGGCTCATCACCACTGCCACCAGGATGCCTATGGCATAGAGGGATATCATGATGCCGCTACGGTATTTGAGGGCAAAGAAGGTACTCGTTATCATTACGTAGATAGGGAGTCGGGCAGAGCAGCTCATGAACGGGAGGATGAGCATGGTGATAAGTCGGCTGCGCCGGCTTTCTATCGTTCGTGTAGCCATCACTGCCGGCACGTTGCATCCGAAGCCCATGATGAGCGGAATGAATGATTTGCCGTGCAGCCCCATCTTGTGCATCAGCTTATCCATGATGAAGGCTGCGCGTGCCATATATCCGCTGTCTTCCATGAAGGAGATGAAGGCATAGAGGATTAGAATCTGTGGCAGGAATACTATTACGGCTCCCACGCCACCGATTATTCCGTCGGACACCATTGCCTTGAGCGGTCCTTCGGGCATGTTTCCGCTCACCCACTCGCTGAGTATTGCGATACCGCTCTCTATCCAGTCCATAGGATATTGTCCGATGGAGAATGTTGCCTGGAACATGATGTAGAGCAGGAGGAAGAAGAGAGGGAAGCCGAGGTATTTGTTGGTCAGCAGACTGTCGATGACGTGTGTCGTCTGGTAGGTGTCGGTCTTGTTGCCCACGGTGAATCCGGCCTCTTTCAGTGCTCCGTTGATAAATCCGTATTTGGCATTCATGATAGCCGTTTCGCTATCTTCCTTCACCTCCTCCTTAATTCTTACCGCCTCCTTGTCTCTCAGTTCGATAACCTCTTTGCCGTTAGGCAGCGTCTTCACGAAGTCCTCGGCATGGGTATCCATTTCGAGGAGTTTTATGGCGAGATAGCGTGTGGAATATTTATATCTAATCTGTTCGTCGGCTTGAAGCAGCAGTTTTACTCTGTCGATGCCTTCTTCTATGTCCTTGCCGTGGTTGATATGGATATGGCGGTAGGTGTGGTCTTCGCCTTCGTATATATTGATGATGGTGCGGAAGAGCTCGTCTACTCCCTTGCCGGAACGGAACACCGTAGGCACCATCGGCACGCCGAATAGTCGACCGAGGGTCTTGTAGTCGAGTTTGTCGCCGTGTTCCTCAAATTCGTCAAACATGTTCAGTGCACAGACGATGCGCTGGTTCATGTCCACGAGCTGGGTGGTAAGATACAGGTTGCGCTCGATGTTGCTCGAGTCGATTACGTTGATTATGATATCCGGGGTCTTGTCGATAATCTCCCGTCTGACGTACAGTTCTTCGGGACTGTAGCACGAGAGGGAGTAGGTGCCGGGGAGGTCTATTACGTTGAAGTCGTATCCCTCGAACGTGGCGTGTCCCTCCTTTGCATCTACGGTAACACCGGAGTAGTTGCCCACTCTCTCGTGTGCTCCGGAGATAAAATTGAAGAGAGAGGTCTTTCCGCAGTTAGGGTTCCCCACGAGAGCCACGTTAATTCTCCTGCGTTTCTTCAGTGCGGCATCATGCAGGTTGTTGTCCGACAGCATCTGCCTTTCGTCCTCATCACTTGTATATATGGAATGTTGCTGCGAAGAGTCGATGTCCTTCTCAGCCTCCTTTGCTTCTTCTTCCGACATTATCTCAATCATGGAAGCCTCGTTGTGTCGGAGTGACACCTCGTAGCCCATAATCTTGTATTTTACGGGGTCGCGGAGTGGGGCATTGAGCAATACGGTAACTTCCTGTCCTTTGATAAATCCCATCTCTACGATGCGTTTGCGGAAGCCTCCGTGGCCCATCACTTTCACGATAACACCCTTTTGTCCTGTCTTTAATTCAGATAACTTCATTTCTATATTCTATATTTGTTTCTTGTCTTGATTGAATCTCTCAGATCTGTTTCCTGATTGAATCTTTCTGACAAGATGTTTTATTTATCATACAAAGATAAAAAGTTTTTTTTGAATAGTTGCCGACGGACCGAAAAATACTCATTTATTATTACAGTATTCCTCAAGGTGCAAATATATACTTAACTTTTGGGATGAATTTTCTTGGATTTAGAATGTATAATTCACAGGATGGGATTGTGTATATTGTCGGAAGTTCATGTTGCTGTGTTTTTAGACAAACACATATACCCCCCCCCGATATCGTTTTGCAAGCCTTCGGCTTACCCGTGTCATGCCCGATGTGTTCTATAGAGAGCAAGCTCTCTGCCGTCCACATCTGTCATGACACTAAGAGTCGCTTCGCTCCTCTTGCAAACCGACATCTGGCGATAAACATAAAAAACATTTAGTCTACAAAAAGTATAACAAATAAGACTTTCTACCTTGTCATTCAAGAATCTAAATATTAACGACAATAGAGATAATTTTTGACAATCAACTGTATAGTGAAGAATTGTCTTCTATTGTCTCTATTGTCGTTAAAAAAACAGAATGTAGAGTCAGTTGGGTGAAAACTATTAATTCTTGTTGAAGTATTCCTCAAGTTCTGTTCTTGCGCTCTCCCCCGAGTTGTCGAGGTCTTTTACTATCTTGCCGTGTTCCATAACGACAATCCTTGTGCTTATGTCAATGGTGTGCGACAGGTTATGACTGCTGACGACGATAGCGGCACCAGTGTTCCTGTTGTAATCCACGAGACACCTCTTCAGCAGGTTCTGGCTCGACGGGTCGAGGAAATTAAACGGTTCGTCGAGTATCACGAGCTTAGGGTTGTTAAGCAATGCAGATATTATACCAATCTTTTGCTTGTTGCCTGCCGACATGCTTCTGATGAGCTTCTTCTGTCCGAGAATCTCGTCGCTCATGAAGGCGGAGAAGGCTTCAAGACGTTTGTCGAGCTCTTCTTTTCCGATGCCGCATACTTTTGCTATGAACTCGAAATATTCCTCGGGGGTGAGGAAGTCTATAAGAAAACTGCTGTCGATATAGGCACCAACATATTTCTTCCATTCCTCGTCAACGCGCACGTCGGTTGAGAATGAAGTGCCATTGCCGTCGTCGAAGGTCATTACTACTTCTCCTGTGTCTGCCTTGAGCAAATCGAGGGCAAGACGGAATAGGGTGGTCTTCCCGGCTCCGTTGTTGCCTACGAGTCCGAGGATTGTTCCCTTGTCTATCTGCAGCTGATTGATGTCTACTGCAACTTTCTCACCGAAAGTCTTCTTTAGATTATTGAACGAAAGCATATTTAAAATGGAAAAATTGAAAGATGGAATAATAGAAAAAATAAAAAAGGTGCGCCTGTCAGGCAGACGCCTAATAGACACACCTTCGCCTATGATATAAATCTTGGGATTATTCTAATCCTTTGCCGTGGCAATTCTTAAACTTCTTTCCACTTCCACAAGGACAGAGGTCATTGCGTCCTGGCAGCTTGTCTTTTACGATAGGCTCCTTAGACTGTGCACCCTCTCTTGTGTCCTGACTGGCAGCGGCTTTCTGAGCCTCGTCTTCAAGGTTAACCTTCTCTTCGTTATAGCGCTGGCTGTGCTCCTCAGGGGCAGCCTCCTGTACTTCCTGCTGCTGCATTACTGGAATCTGTGCACGCATGAGGATGCTGACAATGCGGTTGTTCATCTGGTCAACCATATCGTCGAACAGTTTTACACTCTCGAGCTTGAAGATTACCAATGGGTCTTTCTGCTCATAAGAAGCGTTCTGCACACTGTGTTTCAGTTCGTCGAGAGCTCTCAGATTCTCTTTCCAGCAGTCGTCGATGATATGCAGAAGGATAGTCTTCTCAAACTGTTTAACAACGCTCTTGCCCTCAGTCTCATAAGCTTCCTTCAGGTTGCAAGGGATATTAAACATGCGCTTGCCGTCGGTCAGCGGCACCATGATGCGCTCGTAGATGGCACCCTGCTCCTCGTAAACCTGTTTGATAACAGGGAAGGCAACAGCCTGGATGCGGTCTGTCTTGCGCTTGAAATCGGCAATTGCCATCTGGAATGCCTTCTCCTCGAGATTCTCGCGGCTCTCGTTCTGGAACTCCGCATCAGTGAACGGACACTCCATGGCAAGTACCTTGAGGAATTCATCCTTGCATCCCTCGTAGTCGTTCTTCTCGATGATATTTACAACGCGGTCCCAGATGATGTTTGTAATATCCATTCCGATGCGCTCACCCATAAGTGCATGGCGACGCTTCTCGTAAACTACAGTACGCTGCTTGTTCATCACATCGTCGTATTCAAGCAAACGCTTACGGATACCGAAGTTGTTCTCTTCAACCTTCTTCTGTGCGCGCTCGATACTCTTCGACATCAGAGAGCTTTCTATTCTCTCTCCGTCCTCGATACCGAGACGGTCCATTACTCTTGCGATACGCTCACTTGCGAACAGACGCATCAGCTTATCCTCAAGACTGACATAGAATACGGAGCTTCCCGGGTCGCCCTGACGTCCGGCACGACCACGCAGCTGGCGGTCTACACGGCGGCTCTCGTGTCTCTCAGTACCGATAATGGCAAGTCCGCCGGCAGCCTTAACCTCTGGCGAGAGCTTGATATCAGTACCACGACCTGCCATGTTGGTAGCGATAGTAACCGTCTTGCTCAATCCGGCTTTTGCCACGATGTCAGCCTCATGCTGGTGCAGTTTAGCGTTAAGCACATTGTGAGGGATATGACGCATGGTAAGCATCTTGGAGAGGAGTTCGGAAATCTCAACCGAGGTAGTACCCACGAGTACCGGGCGTCCCTGGTTAATCATGTCCTGAATTTCCTCGATAACGGCATTGTATTTCTCACGTGCCGTCTTGTACAGACGGTCGTCGAGGTCTTTACGGAGGATAGGTCTGTTTGTAGGAATCTCAACAACATCAAGTTTGTAGATATCCCAGAACTCGCCAGCCTCGGTGCTTGCAGTACCGGTCATACCAGACAGCTTGTGGTACATACGGAAATAGTTCTGCAGGGTGATGGTAGCGAAAGTCTGTGTAGCCTCTTTCACCTTTACGTGCTCCTTGGCCTCGACAGCCTGATGCAAGCCGTCGCTCCACTGGCGACCCTCCATGATACGGCCAGTCTGCTCGTCGACGATCTTCACTTCGCCGTCCATGACAACATACTCATCGTCTTTATTAAACATGGTGTAAGCCTTCAACAACTGCTGCAAGGTATGAACACGCTCACTCTGAACAGAGTAGTGGTTGAGGAGTTCGTCTTTCTTGTCAAGACGCTGCTGGTCGTCGAGATCTTTCTCGTTCTCGAGGGCAGAAAGCTGTGATGTAATATCCGGAAGGACGAAGAGCTCCTTGTCGTTAACTTCCTTGGCAAGCCAGTCGGTACCCTTATCGGTAAGGTCAACGGAATTAAGCTTCTCGTCGACAACGAAATACAATGGCTCTACAGCCTCCGGCATACGGCGGTTGTTGTTCTCCATGTAAATCTCCTCCGTCTTGAGCATGCCCGACTTGATACCGTCTTCCGACAGGTATTTAATCAGCGGTTTGTTCTTTGGCAGAGCCTTATGCGAACGGTAAAGGCTCAGGAAGCCTTCGTCGATGAGTTTCTGATTGTTGCTTTTCTTTCCCTCGGCAATCTTCTGCTTAGCATCAGCAAGATACTGAGTGGCAAGCTTTCTCTGTACACCGACGAGCTTCTCGACGAGTGGCTGATACTCCTCGAACATCTGGTCGTCGCCGTTAGGCACCGGTCCTGATATAATAAGAGGTGTACGTGCATCGTCGATAAGCACGGAGTCGACCTCATCGACAATGGCATAGTTGTGGGCTCTCTGCACGAGATCGTCTGGAGAGATTGCCATATTGTCACGCAGGTAGTCGAAACCGAATTCGTTGTTAGTACCGAATGTGATGTCTGCCTGATAAGCCTTGCGTCTTTCAGGAGAGTTCGGACGGTGTTTGTCGATACAGTCAACAGAGAGTCCGTTGAACATATAAAGCGGTCCCATCCACTCGGAGTCACGCTTTGCCAGATAGTCGTTTACGGTTACCACGTGTACTCCGTTACCTGTCAGGGCATTGAGGAATACCGGAAGGGTAGCAACGAGGGTCTTACCTTCACCGGTAGCCATTTCGGCAATCTTTCCCTGATGCAGAACGACACCTCCGAAGAGCTGTACGTCGTAGTGTACCATATCCCACTTCATGTCGTTTCCGCCGGCAATCCAGTGGTTGCTGTATATTGCCTTGTCGTCCTCGATACGAACGAAATCATGTGTTGCAGCCAGTTCGCGGTCGAAGTCGTTTGCCGTAACCACAACCTCGTCGTTCTCGGCAAAGCGGCGTGCAGTATCCTTCATGATACTGAAGGCTACAGGGAGTATCTCGTTGAGTACAACCTCGTATTTGTCGAGTATTCCTTTCTCGAGCTTGTCGATCTGACTGAAGATTCCCTCTCTCTCGTCTATTGGAGTTTCCTCGATTTTTGCCTTCAGTTCCTTTACCTTTTCCTTGTCATCCTTTACGGCGTCCTGCAGTTTCTGTTGCAGTTCCTTGGTCTTGGCTCTCAGCTGGTCGTTAGTGAGTGCCTTGATTTCCGGGTAAGCAGCCTTCACCTTCTCTACGATAGGTTGGATGTGCTTCATGTCGCGTGTCGACTTGTCGCCAAACAGCGATTTAAGTAAGTTGTTAAATCCCATTTTATATTGTTTTTTTTATTTCTTGTTGATAATTGCGTGCAAATTTACATATTTTATTTTTTAATAAGGCATATAAACCTTTTTATTTGCCGTTATCTGCTTCTATTTCACCGATTATACCGCTGAAAACGGCTAAAAAGTGAAGTTTTCTGCATAATAGACAACGGCACGGGATGTCTGCCACTGTTTCAATCAAGGGAAATGCCCGATTAAAACAATGGAGCCACTCTGCACGCATTTGGGGCTCTTATTTGGATAGCTTTTGCGATAGTTGCAGGAACCGTCTCAATGGAGACTGGCACTGTAACTTTTCCGTGTTTAATATTGTGTCCTAAGAATATTACCGGAGATTCCATATAGGCGCAACTCTGATAATAATATTGTTGCGTCTCTTCGTTTTCGATATTCCATCCCGGGGCAGCCTCGATTATGATGTCGCCACAGCGGTTGTTGTAATATCCGTTTCTGAGTTTTTCGAGTTTGCCTGTCGATGACGACATGAGTTCTTCGCCGGTGTAGGCATTGCTTATTCCCTGACTTTGGCGGACGAACGACTGGGCGAGACCGAGTATCTCTACCTTGTTCATACGCTTGCGGTCGATAAGTTTGTCGTTGAGGAATATATTGCTGTTCAGGCAACCTTCCACATATTTGTCGCTTCCATAGAGTGCGCCAAGATACATGTTCAGCAAATTTGCCGTGCGGTTGATGTAAATCGTTCCGCCAGGCAGCCGGTAGTTCTTGTCGGCTACTTTCAGACTGTTGTAATATCCGGTTCCGCTAACGACGAAGAGTACATTGTCGAGTCCGATATTCTGTTGCACCTCGGTTATAATTCTGCCAAGGTATTTGTCGAGCTGTAGATAGGTCTCCTTGCAGTCCTCATATCCGTTCTTGTTTATTGACGGAGAGGCATTATATGATATAAGGAGCAAGTCGGTGGCATCGTCCTTACCCATGGAATTTGCCGAAATGCACTTCAGAGCAAGGTCGGTTATCTGCTCGTTTATATCACTGTTTTTCTTATATGGAGTATTATATAAGTTATAGTTTTCTAACCACTTAGGAGCTTTCTTTGAATAATAAGTGGAAGTGCACCAGCAGTTTTCCCTGCTATTTACCCAGAAGGCTCCGTCGGCATTATGTCCGGCAGGAATAACGGCAGCGTCTTTTCTTTCGGCAATACTGTAGATAAAGGCTTTTCCCTTAGTTCCGATTTTCAGTTCGTCGCTAAGAGTAGTGGTCATCACGTTCTTTGCCGATACTCCCTCACTGGTAAGGAGTCCCTTGAATGCTGTATCGTCTACACAGGAGACAGAGCGCAGCGTGGTCTTGTCAAACCATTGTTCTGCCGTTATCCCGTTGTAGCAAGGCGACGTTCCGGTGCTTTGTGCGGCTATTGCCGAAGCCCTGTCAACGGGAGCAAAAGGGTATAATGTATTGGAATAGAGCAATCCGTCGTGTAGCAGTTTCCTGAATCCCGTATTTCCATATAATGACTCGAAAGATTCAAGATAGTCTGTGCGCAACTGGTCTATGGTTATATTCACGACAAGTCTTGGCGCAGGTTTCATGTCCTGTGCCAATCCGCTTGCCGGGCCTGTTGCCAGAGCAAGGATGGTCGCTGTGATATATTTATTTTTCATTGCTTTATCCTTTTTCCTTTATGTAGCATATCCTCACTGCCGTTTGGCTGCCAAAATATTGCTTGCCACCTCAACAGCAAAGATAATGCCAAAATTATCATTCCTTCGGCAAACTGCTGGAATATTGCGCAAAAACAAGCTGCAACGACAAATGCGGCAAGTATATTCCATGTCTTTTTGTATCTTTTCATGTCCTTTCTGTTGCGCAACAAACTGTATGCGCCGTACAGGAACAGAGGGTTTAGAATCAGTATCTGCAGGTTGAGACTTACCGTAGGATGCATTGAGAACACCATGGCGAGAAGTATCAGTCCGGCAATTCCACACAGGGATACTACTATGGCGTCAAAGCCCCAGAAGAGCTTTCCGGTCATTCTCTCCACGATGCTGACAGCAAGTGAAACGACGAGCAAGATGACGAAACACATTGTTGGAGTGGGGCAGAACCCGGTGTTTCCCTCGCCTTGTACTGTTTCGTCAACAACGGTATCCGTCTTCTTTACCAAAGGTACTGAGGTTTTTCCCCGGACAATGACGGCATGCGAGAAATCCGTCATAAGATTTGCCGGAAGGAATTCCTGCTCACTTCTTGTAGTCTTGGCATCAGCCTTTACACCAAGGAGCAAGTCATTGCCGAAGCGTGCCCATGGGTGGTCGCCGTTGTATTGATGTATGAGTTTACGGAACGACATACTGTCATCTACCTTATTGTTAAATATTACTTTCCCACGGATATTGCCAAGAAGGACATCACGCGCCTTGGTTGTACAGTTATTGTAGAAATAGTTGTATCTGTATATACGATTCTCGGGGAGAGAATTCTTCTGCAACGTTTCATACACGGCAAGTTTTTCCTCAGGGGTAAGATTGAGTACTTGTTCGGTTACTTTGGCTCCATAATACCGGTATTCCATGCAGAAATCTTCAAAATTCTGTATGCCCATCTCGTAATCCGTTAATCCAAAAACGAATCTCAATACGAAATACGGTTTCTTGAATGAGAAGACACCATAGTTTACGGCAAGATCCAAACCCTGTTTCTTGTCTTGAAATCTGATGGCTGTATGTCCGTAAAGACTGTAAATCTCGTCGTGGGGAGAACAAGTCAGCAGACTTACCTCAACGGAATCAAGTGCCCTGTCGGTATTATTTATACCCACAGAAGCATGTATGTCGTTGACATTCAAGAAGAAAAGCGATAATATTATAGTATAAAAAATTGCTCTCGTCATTTTCATGATGCAAAAATAGCTTATATTTTCCACTTATAGTTATGTTGTTTCGTTTTTTTTCAATAATTTTGCACCTCAAATTAATTAGAAGCTAAAATAAAGCGTGAATTTAATAATAGATATAGGCAATACTTGCATTAAACTCGTGGCATTCGACGGCGGTAAGGTGGTTGACGAAAGGCGGAGCGACAAGAATGATGTCGCCTCGCTAAAAGATTTCTGCAACAGATATCCTTTTGCTGACGGAATATTCTCTGCCGTGTCGGATATAAGCGACGAATACAGAACCGCACTTCAGTCTTTGTCTTTCCGGATGCTGGAACTGCGTAGCGGTGTTACGCGCGTACCTATTAAAAATATGTATGCAACTCCAGAAACTCTTGGTACGGACAGACTTGCGGCAGCGGTGGGGGCAAATATGCTTCAACCGGGGCACGACCTGTTGATAATAGATATCGGGACTTGTGTAACTTTTGATTTCGTTAATTCAAAGGGGGAATACCTCGGCGGAAATATATCTCCAGGACCTTCGATGCGACTAAGGGCACTGAATGACTATACTGCCAGACTACCTCTCGTCAGCAGAAAAGGAGATACTCCGGATGTGGGGAATGATACCGAAACGGCTATACGCAGTGGTGTAATAAATGGCGTAAAATACGAGATTGAAGGGTACATAAGGTTTTTTTTAGCTAAATATCCTCAACTTTTTGTATATTTAACGGGAGGAGTGCATCTAAATTTGGAATTCTCGAAGAATTTACCCATCTTTGCAGATGATTTTATCGTTCCAAAGGGACTTAACAGAATATTAGAATACAACAATGAACATAAATAAAAGAGCGATTTGCGCTTTCTCGACGATGGCGCTATGTATGGGCGCAATGGCGCAAAGCGGCACAAACTCACCTTATAGCCAGTATGGACTGGGAGTAATGAGCGACCAGACTGCGGGATTTAACAGAGGAATGAACGGACTGGGACTCGGATTCAGAGAACACAATCAGGTTAACTTCCTTAACCCGGCATCATACTCAGCCGTGGATTCTCTTACTTTTATCTTTGATGTGGGCTTCTCCGGACAGTTGACAAACTTTAAGGAGAACGGAACGAAAAAGAATGCAAAGAATGCTGACTTCGAATATGCGGTGGCTTCTTTCAGGGCTTGCAAGAATTTGGGCGTCAGCTTCGGTATACTACCTTATACTAATATAGGATACAGCTATAGCAACACGGGAAAGATATCCGGCGATGCTACAAATATATACTCAAACACGTTCTATGGAGAAGGTGGACTGCATCAAGTCTATCTCGGTGCCGGTTGGCAGATACTGAATGGACTCTCTGTTGGTGCAAACTTCGGGTATCTCTGGGGAGATTATACGAAGAGCGTTACAAATGCATACAGCGATTCTTATGTTAAGACGATAACAAAGATCTATACTGCCAATGTGACAAATTACAAGATCGATTTCGGTGCACAGTACCAGTTTAAGGCTGGCAAACATGATGATATTACTTTAGGAGCAACATATTCTATCGGACACAAACTCGGAGCAACACCGGAATGTAAGGTTATAGCAACTAATCCGGCAACGGCTTTGGCGGATACTGTGGCATATTCCGTGAAGAACGGACTGGAGATTCCTACTTCCATTTCAGGAGGTATCATGTGGAACCACAATGATAAACTGAAACTCGGTGTCGACTATAACTTCCAGAAATGGGGCAGCGTAAAATATCCTGTTTATAGCGAAACAAACGGCACTACTCCTACATACGCACTCAGCGACCAATATTATATGGACAGACACAAGGTGACTGCAGGAGGAGAGTATTGCGGCGACGAACTGAGCCGTAGCTTCCTTAAACGCTTGCGTATCCGTGCTGGAGTATCGTATGCCACTCCTTATTATAAAATTAACGGACAGGACGGACCGAGTGAACTGAGCGCAAGTGTAGGTTTCGGAATTCCTATCATAAATAGCTACAACAACCGCTCTATACTGAATATTTCAGGACAGTGGGTGAGAAGTTCTGCAAAGAATTTCATAACTGAAAATACATTCCGTATCAATATCGGACTGACTTTCAACGAGCGTTGGTTCATGAAGTGGAAAGTGGAATAATGAAGTATCCCTTAATATCAATATCTGTAGCCTTTGCGTCTCTTCTCTCTTGCACTCAGGAGAAAGAACACACTGCACCTGCCATCAACCCGCGAGACTCGGTTTCTATGATGACCTCGTATGGCGTGAATACGCTCATATCAGACTCTGGGGTGATGAAATACCGCATTGTAACAGAGAAATGGGAGGTTAATCAAGTGAAGAACCCTTCGAGATGGATTTTCGACCGGGGGGTCTTCCTTGAGCAATTCGACGAGAAATTCCATGTTCAGGCATATATACAATGTGATACGGCATATTTCTTCGACCAGAAGAAATTGTGGGAGCTGAGAGGAAGAGTAAGGGTGAGAACTCTCGACGGACTGCGCTTTGCAAGCGAGGAGCTGTATTGGGACCAGATGTCTCACGAACTGTATAGCAACAGATTCTCAAGACTGATAACTCCCGACCGCGAACTTCAAGGTGCATATTTCCGCAGCGATGAGCGAATGACGCATTATATGGTAAGCAATACTAAAGGCTCGTTCGTGAAGGGCGATATGATCAGTAGCTCAGGCGACTCGATAATATCTGCTCCCGATACAGCGAAACAGAAAATCCGTATGCCGGCGGTGCCGTCGGCAAGAACAAGCAAACAATAATTATGGAACAGGTGGACTTATCCCTTATCTTGGGAATTGTAGTTACATTGATTCTTTCTGCATTCTTTTCCGGAATGGAGATCGCTTTTGTCTCCTCGAACAGGATGCTTGCAGAGATGGACAAGGAAAACAACGGACTGTCGCATAAGCTACAGTCGTTTTTCTATAAACATCCTAACGATTTCGTGAGCACAATGCTCGTGGGAAACAATGTCGTACTCGTAATCTACGGTATCTTTATCGCAAAACTTTTCGACAATACTATATTCAAGGGCTTTGACCCGGCATTGACGGTTTCGCTTGATACGATTCTTTCAACGGTTATTGTATTGTTTACCGGAGAATTCCTGCCGAAGACGTTGTTTAAGAGTAGTCCAAATAAATTCTTCTCCATCTTTGTCTTTCCGGCATACTTGTTTTATATTATATTGTTCCCAATATCAAGGTTCTCGACTCTTCTTTCAAAAATGTTGCTGAGACTGATAGGGACAAAGGTTGACAACGACAAGGGGGGAGATGTATTCTCAAAAGTCGATCTCGACTATCTCGTGCAGAGCAGTATCGACAACGCTCCTAAAAATACGGAAATTGACGATGAGGTGAAAATCTTCCAGAATGCTTTGGACTTCTCTGCAACGAAAGTCCGCGACTGTATGATTCCACGTACGGAAATCTGTGCCGTTGAGGAATCATGCTCCATTGCCGAACTGAAAAATGTTTTTATTGAGAGCGGAAAGTCAAAGGTGCTCGTATATCGGGGCGACATCGACCATATAATAGGTTATATCCACTCTCTGGAACTTTTCCGTAACCCGGAAGACTGGCACAAACATATCCGGACCATGCCTTTCGTACCGGAAACGATGCCGGCAAACACTCTTATGCGACAGCTGATGCAGCAAAAGAAAAGTCTCGGCGTAGTGGTAGACGAATTTGGAGGCACCAGCGGTATAATCAGTCTTGAAGATATTGTAGAAGAAATATTCGGCGATATCGAAGATGAACACGATAATTCCAACTATACGGCGGTAAAATCTTCAGACGGAACTTATCTCCTGTCGGCAAGACTTGAAATAAACAAAGTAAATGATATGTTCGGCTTAGATCTGCCCGAAAGCGAGGATTATATGACTGTAGGTGGACTTATCCTGCATGAATATGAAAACTTCCCGAAGCTAAATGAGGTGGTGAAAATCGGTAAATTCGAATTTAAGATAGTAAAAAACACAGTTACAAAAATCGAACTCGTAAGACTGAAAGTATTGGACTAATACTGAGAAACAAACAGAAAAAGCAACGTAAAAATCCCATTTTCATGCTTGATAAGCGGATTTTATCATAAAAATAGCCGTTGTTTGTTATCTTTTTTGTAATTTTGTGCGCTAAAGTGGGCAAAGAAGCTTTTGTGGCTAAAAAAGCCGCAACTATAATAAAGTTAAAACAAAACAGAAAACAATAAATAATAATTAAATAAAACATTAATGGCAGCATTAGGCAAAATTAGAAGTCACGGCGCGATACTCGTTGGAGTAATCGGACTTGCGCTGTTCGCCTTTATCGCCGAAGAAGCCTTTCGCTCATGCGACTCAGCGAAAAACGAGAGTCGACAGCAGATAGGTGAGGTGCTTGGCGAAAAAATCAACATGCAGGAATATCAAAAGCTTGTTGATGAGTACACAAATGTAATTAAAATTACTCAGGGACGAGAGAATCTCAGCGATGATGAGCTTAACCAGCTCAAAGACGTGGTATGGAACACATACGTACAGAATCGACTGATTCAAAATGAAGCAGAGAAACTCGGACTGAAAGTTACCGACAAAGAACTGCAGAACGTATTGGTAGAGGGTACTAACCCTATGCTTCTACAGACTCCTTTCGTTAATCAGCAGACAGGAAGATTTGATGCAAATATGCTTAAGAAATTCTTGAATGAGTATAAGACCGCATCTACATCTAATCCTCAGATGGCTGAGCAATATCAGAGCATCTACAGTTTCTGGACATTTGTTGAGAAGTCACTTCGCCAGCAGATTCTTGCTCAGAAGTATCAGACTCTTTTTGCCGGATGCTTTATCTCAAACCCTGTATCTGCAAAGATGGCATACAAGGACGAGAACGAGGAGAGCAATATCCAACTCGCAGCATTCCCTTATTCTGATATCAACGACAAGGACGTGAAGGTTACTGACGAAGATCTCAAGGCTAAATACGAGGAGCTTAAACCTCGCTTCAAGCAGTATGAGGAAACACGCGACATTAAATATGTTGACTTCCAGGTTATGGCTTCTGCATCAGATAAGGCAAATCTGAAGAAGGAGTTCGCAGCTTACGACAAGGAGCTGGCTTCTGCTACTGATCCGACACAACTGATGCACAAGACTGCTTCACTGGTTAATTACCTTGGCATTCCTCAGACAAAGGCAGCTTTTCCACAGGATATCGCAGCACGTCTTGATTCTGTTGCTGTAGGTTCAACAACAGGCGTATTCGAGAATACTCAAGACAACACCTTGAATATCATTCGTCTTATCTCACGTCAGGAACTTCCTGATTCAGTACAGTTCCGTGCAATTCAGGTAGCTGGAGCTACTCCAGAAGCAGCTCATGCTACAGCTGACAGTATCTATAAGGCACTTGAAGGTGGCGCTGATTTCGAGACTATCGCAAAGAAATACAATCAGACTGGCGAGAAGCAGTGGATTACATCACAGCAGTATCAGCAGGCTCCTTCCATGGATGCAGATACAAAAGAGTATATCAATACTATTAATACTCTTGGCGTAAATGCATTGAAGAATCTGGAAATCCAGCAAGGCAACGTTATTCTGCAGGTTACTGACCGCAAGGCTATGCAACCTAAGTATGTTGCAGCTGTTATAAAGAAGGAGATAAAATTCTCTAAGAATACTTATAACACGGCATACAACAAGTTTAGCCAGTTCGTAAGCGAGAACCAGTCGCTTCAGGGTATTGAGAAGAATGCTGCCAAATATGGATTTAAGGTTCAGGAGCGTAAAGATGTACGCACAAGCGAACATTATGTTGCTGGTATCCATGGAACCCGTGAGGCAATGAAATGGCTCTTTGATGCTAAAGACAATTCAATTTCTCCTCTTTATGAGTGTGGCGACAATGATCACCTGCTTGTAATTGCTCTTACAAAAACACACGAAAAGGGTTATCGCTCTTTGGATGATGATCAGGTTAAGGAGTACATCAAGCAGGAAGTGTTGAAAGACAAGAAGGCTGAGAAGATAATGGCCAAACTCAACGGAGTGAACAGCATTGCTGCCGCTAAGGCTAAAGGCGCTAAGGTTTCAGCTTTGAATCAGATTACTTTCGCTTCACCGGCATTCGTTTCTGTTGCAGGTACAAGCGAACCGGCACTTAGCGGTGCTGTAGCTGCTACAGCAAAAGGCAAGTTCTCAAGTCATGCAGTGAAAGGACAGGGCGGTGTATACCTGTTCCAGGTTCTGAGCAAGACAATGCGTCCAGGCAAGTTCAATGACAAGGAATATGAGCAGCGTCTGTCGCAGAAGGCTATGCAGTATGCCGGCAACTTCATGCAGGAACTTTATATCAAGGCAAATGTGGAGGACAACAGATACCTGTTCTTCTAAACTATAGAAATTAAGTTATAAAGGGGATATGTTCTTTGACATATCCCCTTTTTTATCGCTTTTTTCATTATGCACAAAAAATGCATAATTTTTTTCTTGCTTAAACGACCAAAATTTCGTACTTTTGCGCCCAAATGCATGTTTGAAATTGTAAAAATACATTATAATGAATATATCTTATAAATGGTTGAAGGAGTATGTTGATTTTAATCTTACTCCACAAGAAGTATGCGACGCACTGACTTCAGAGGGACTCGAAGTCGATGCGCTTGAAGAAGTGCAGACAATAAAGGGTGGACTGAAAGGCCTTTATGTCGGAAAGGTGCTGACGTGTGAGGCTCATCCTAATTCCGACCATCTGCATGTTACAACAGTAGATTTGGGTAAGGAACAACCCTCACAGATAGTTTGTGGTGCACCAAATGTGGCAGCTGGACAGAAGGTAATTGTTGCTGATCTCGGCTGTGTCCTTTATGATGGCGACAAGGAATTTGTTATAAAGAAATCTAAGTTGCGTGGTGTAGAGAGTTACGGAATGATTTGTGCAGAGGACGAAATTGGAGTCGGTACGAGTCATGATGGTATCATTGTTCTCCCAGAGGATGCAAAAGTAGGAACACCTGCCGCTGAGTATTACAATCTTGAAAGCGATTGGCTGATAGAGATTGACATTACTGCCAACCGTGCTGATGCTCTTTCGCACTGGGGCGTGGCTCGTGACCTCTATGCATGGCTAAAGAGAAATGGATATGAGACAAGTTTGCATCGCCCGGACTGCAGCAAGTTTAATGTTGACAACAACGATCTAAATATAGATGTTGACATCGTTTGCAACGAGGCATGCAAGAGATATGCTTGTGTTAGTCTCACGGGATGCGAGGTAAAAGAAAGTCCTGAATGGCTTCAAGATAAATTGAGAGTCATTGGTCTGCGCCCTATCAACAACATCGTTGATATCACAAACTATATTATGATGGCGTATGGACAACCGCTACATTGCTTTGACGCGGATATGGTAAAAGGGCATAAAATCGTAGTGAAGACTATGCCTGAAGGTACACCGTTTGTTACACTCGACGGAGAGGAGCATAAACTGAGCGATAAGGATCTTGCTATATGCAATGCCGATGAACCTATGTGTATTGCCGGTGTGTTTGGCGGAAAGGGTAGCGGCACTTATGACTCAACTGTCAACGTTGTTCTTGAAAGTGCTTACTTCCATCCAACATGGATAAGGAAGAGTGCTCGCAGACATGGACTAAGCACGGATGCTTCGTTCCGCTTTGAGCGTGGCATTGATCCTAATGGTACTATATATGCTCTGAAGCAGGCTGCAATAATGGCAAAGGAACTGGCTGGGGCTAAGGTTTCTATGGAAATAAAGGATGTCTATCCAGAACCTATGCAGGACTTTATTGTTGATCTGAAATATGATTATGCTACAGGACTGATAGGAAAGGATATTCCTCATGATTTGATTAAGAGTATTTGCCAATGGCTCGATATGAAAGTATTGGCTGAAGATGAACAAGGATTGAAACTTCAGGTTCCGGCATATCGTGTTGATGTACAGCGCCCGTGCGACGTCGTAGAGGATATTCTGCGTGTATACGGATATAATAATGTGGAAATTCCTACACAGCTTAAAAGCTCGCTCGTTATAAAGGGTGATGAGGATAAGAAACACAAGATGGAGAATCTGGTTGGTGAACAGCTCGTTGGATGCGGATTTAACGAGATTCTGAATAATTCACTTACCAAATCTGCTTATTACGATAATTTGAACCATTATCACGCAGATAATCTTGTACGAATAATGAACCCGCTGAGTTCTGACTTGAATGTAATGAGGGAAACACTTTTGTTTGGCGGACTTGAAAGTCTGGAGCATAACATAAAGCGCAAAAATCCAAACCTTCATTTCTTTGAGTTTGGTAATGTGTACTCTTTCTCAAAAGAAAAACATTCAGACGATAATCCTCAAGCTGCTTATTCTGAAGAATATCATCTTGGATTGTGGATTACAGGAAAGCGTGTTAGCGGAAGTTGGGCACATCCGGACGAAGAGTCTTCTTTCTATGAGCTGAAAGCTGACGTGCTGAATATTTTACGCCGTATCGGGTTGCCGTTTGGAGCCGTCGTATTCAAGAAAAGCGACAATGACATCTTCTCTACTGCAATGGCTATCGAAAACCGAGGCGGTAAAGTTCTCGCTGAACTTGGTCTCGTATGCAAGAAGCAGTTGAAGGCATTTGGTATAGAGGCTCCGGTATATTATGCAGAACTTAACTGGACTGCACTTATGAAAGCCGTGAAGAAAGCAAAATTTGCTTTCAAAGAGCCAAGTAAGTTCCCACCTGTAAGCCGCGACCTCGCATTGTTGATCGATAACGGTATCGAATTTGCCGAGGTTGAAAGAATCGCTTATCAAACTGAGAAGAAACTGCTGAAACGCGTTGAACTGTTTGACGTATATGAGGGCAAGAACCTGCCGGAAGGTAAAAAGAGTTATGCAGTAAACTTTATCCTGGAGGATGAAGAGAAAACTCTTACAGAAAAGCATATTGAGGCAGTAATGACTAAGCTTATCAACAATCTGAAAAAACAACTTGGTGCTGAGCTTAGATAGTTGTCATATATAAGGCTGATATATTGACGATTAAGTATAAGTAGATAAATAAACTAATAAAGAAAATAATTATAAAAAACAATTCCAATGGGAAGAGCATTTGAATATCGCAAAGCGACAAAACTTAAAAGATGGGGACACATGGCCCGTACGTTTACTAAAATCGGAAAGCAAATTGCTATTGCAGTAAAGGCAGGCGGACCGGATCCTGAAAATAACCCACACCTGAGGGCTATCATACAGACCGCAAAGCGAGAGAATATGCCTAACGCCAATGTTGAGCGTGCTATCAAAAATGCAATGGGCAAAGACCAGAAGGATTTTAAAGAGGTTACATACGAAGGATATGGCCCTCATGGGGTGGCTATCTTCGTTGATGCAGCAACCGACAATACTACACGTACTGTAGCCAATGTCCGTGCCGTATTCAATAAATATGGTGGCAACCTTGGAACACAGGGATCTCTGTCTTTCCTCTTCGACCAGAAAGCCGTATTCACTTTCAAAAAACCAGAGGATCTCGATATGGACGACTTGATCCTGGAGTTTATTGACTATGGAGTAGAAGAGGATTATGATTTCGACGAGGAAACTAATGAGGTTACTATCTATGGTGATCCGAAGAGTTTCAGCGACTTGCAGAAGCATCTTGAGGGAAAAGGTATCGAGATTACTGGTGCCGAGTTCACCCGCATCCCAACAGATTTGAAAGATGTAACTCCAGAGCAACGCGAGACTATCGACAAGATGGTTGATATCCTTGAGGATGATGATGACGTGCAGAATGTTTACACAAACATGAAGCCGGCAGAAGATGCTGAATAAATTTATGCATATTCTTTAAATAATGGTAGAAATCATGCCGATAGGCTTGGTTCCTGCCATTTTCTTTTATACGGATAATTTCGAAAAGCCACTTTGCGTATATAGATATTTTTCAAAGGGGTGATTATAGCACACTTCATTACATGATAATTTTTTTTAAATAAAGTTTACTTTGCCATATCATAGAATTACATTATCTTTGCAAAAACTATTTATTACATAAATTATTTAAATAACTATGGAAAGAACTTGGAGATGGTTCGGGAAAAATGACAAGATAACGCTTGCCATGCTGAAGGAAATCGGTGTGGAGGGCATTGTTACGGCTCTCCACGATGTGCCTAACGGTGAAGTGTGGACAAGAGAGAAAATCCATGACCTCAAAGAATACATTGAGAGTTATGGCATGAGATGGTCGGTGGTGGAAAGTCTACCGGTATGCGAAAGTATAAAGTATGCCGGTAAAGACCGCGATAGACTAATAGAAAATTACAAGGAGAGTCTGAAGAACCTTTCACTTGAAGGTATTCATACTATCTGCTATAACTTCATGCCTGTGCTCGATTGGGCAAGGACTGACCTCAGTCACAAAAACCCAAACGGCACAACAAACCTTTATTTTTCTCATGCAGAATTCGCTTACTTCGATATTTGCATACTAAAACGTGAGGGGGCAGAAAAAGACTGGAGCGAGGATATCTTGCAACAGGTTGAAAAACTAAAGGCTACAATGACTCCTGAAGATGACCACAAGCTTGTGGACAACATAATAGTAAAGACACAAGGCTTTGTGAGTGGAAACATAAAAGAGGATGACGAACATCCGGTGGAACTCTTCAGACAGCTTCTTGACTTATACAAAGGTATAACAAAAGAGCAGCTTAGGGAAAACATGAAGTATTTCCTCTCTGCCATAATGCCAACATGTGATGAATATGACATGTATATGTGTGTACACCCGGATGATCCTCCATTCCAAATTCTTGGTCTGCCACGTATCGTAACATGCGATGAGGATATACAATGGTTCCTTAATGCTGTGGACAATCCACATAATGGACTTACGTTCTGTGCAGGGTCGCTTTCAGCAGGAGGACATAATGATGTACAGGAATTGGCACGTAAATTTGCCGGACGCACATGGTTCGTTCATATGCGCTCTTGTCATATTTTCCCAAATGGAGATTTTACCGAAGCTTCGCATTTGGGCGGTAGAGCTGACCTTATTGAACTTGCACGCATATTTGAAAAAGAAGAAGAGAGGCGCTTGAATAATCCGAACATCGCTCGGTTGCCAATGAGAGTCGACCATGGCATGACTATGCTTGGTGATGAAACTCGAGGATATAATGCCGGATACAGTTTCTTGGGTAGAATGTTTGCCATGGGACAGGTTCAGGGTATTATTGCTACAGTAGACAGAGAACTCGGAAAACCGTTTCATCAGCCAGGTTTCTTTGACGAAAAATAAGATTACAGAAAATATAAAAAGCAATTAAATAAAATGAAGAATCTTTTCAATATAAAAGACAATGTTGTTGTCATTACCGGAGGTACTGGTATCTTAGGACGCTGCATCGCAAAGTATTTGGCTCTTGAAGGAGCGCAGGTAATAATCCTCGGACGTAAAGAGGAGGTCGGTAAGAAGATTGTCGACGACATCGTAGCAGCTGGCGGAAAATGTGAATTCATGAAGACCGATGTTATGAATCAAAGCGTGGTTAAGAATAATTGCGACGAGATAATAAAAAAATATGGTAGGGTAGATACTCTGCTAAATGCGGCCGGAGGAAATATGCCGGGCGCAACAATCGGTCCCGACAAGAATATCTTCGATCTTAAAGTTGAAGACTTCCAGAAGGTATTGGAATTAAACCTTACAGGAACAGTTATTCCGACACAGGTTTTTCTCGAGCCGATGGTAAAGCAAGGCAAGGGCTCTATAATAAACTTCTCTTCTATGGCAGCTTTCCGCCCTATGACACGTGTATGCGGATATGCTGCAGCAAAAGCCGGTATCAGTAACTTTACGGAATTCATGGCTACAGAATGTGCAAAGAAGTTTGGAGAGGGCATTCGTGTTAATGCCATAGCTCCCGGATTCTTTATCACAGAACAGAACCGTGCACTATTGACAAATCCTGACGGCACATATACACAACGCGGACAGGATGTAATACGTCAGACTCCATTTGGCAGAATGGGAGATCCAGAGGAACTATGCGGCACTATTCATTACCTGATGAGTGATGCGGCAAAATTTGTTACAGGAACAGTGGCTGTCGTAGATGGCGGTTTTAATACTTTCGCTATGTAACATTTACTGTTAGTCTTACCTGTCATATAAGTTGTAAAAAACAATCTGGCAGGTGAGGCTAATTTTTATGAAAACCTTTTCGTAAAAAAATCATTAAAAAAACATCTGCCTTAATAAATAAAGTATTACTTTTGCACCGGATTTGAAAAGCACAGCAAAGAATAGCGTTGTTGCGCAACTTTAAATCTAAAATAGAAATACAATTTAAAACATATACAAATCATGAAAGAATTGCAAGCTTTAAACAAAAGAACCGCTCCGAAGAGCGTAATGCCTGAGAAAATTATCCAGTTTGGTGAGGGTAACTTCCTTCGCGCATTTGTTGACTGGATTGTTTGGAAAATGAACCAGAAAACAGACTTTAATGGATCTGTTGTTATCGTTCAGCCTTTGGCACAGGGTATGGTTGACTGGCTTAACGGTCAGGACTGTCTTTACCACGTAAATCTGCAGGGTAAGGAAAACGGACAGCCGGTTAACACTCTCGAGCGTATAGATGTTGTAAGCCGTGCTCTTAACCCATATTCTCAGAATCAGGCATTCATGGCTTTGGCTGAGCAACCTGAAATGAGATTTATCATCTCCAACACAACTGAGGCTGGTATCGCTTTCGACGACAGCTGCAAGTTTACTGATGCTCCTGCTGCATCATACCCGGGAAAACTTGTACAGTTGCTTTTCCATCGTTACAAGTTCTTTGAGGGTGATCCTTCAAAGGGTATGATTCTTATGCCATGTGAGCTTATCTTCCTGAACGGTCACCACTTGAAGGAGTGCATATATCAGTATATCGAGCTCTGGAAAGAAGATATGGGCGCTGACTATGAAGGATTCAAGAAGTGGTTTACAGACAACTGCTTCGTGTGTGCAACTCTCGTTGACCGTATCGTTCCAGGATTCCCGCGTGATACTATTAAAGAGATTCAGCAGACTGTATGCTACAAGGATAATCTTGTGGTAAAGGCTGAGTGCTTCCACCTTTGGGTAATTGAGAAAGCTGAGAACATGACTGTAGAGCAGATGAAGGAAGAGTTCCCTGCTCATAAGGCTGGACTTCACGTCCTTATTACAGACAACGAAAAACCATACCATGAGCGTAAGGTTACTTTGCTTAATGGACCTCATACAGTGTTGAGTCCTGTTACATACTTGAGTGGTGTTAATATCGTTCGCGATGCTTGTGAGCATCCTGTTCTCGGCAAATACATCCATAAAGTTCAGTTCGAGGAACTTATGCAGACTCTGAATCTGCCGATGGACGAGCTGCAGAAGTTTGCTTCAGACGTATTGGAGCGCTTCGAAAATCCATTCGTTGACCATCAGGTAACCAGCATCATGCTGAACTCATTCCCGAAATATGAAACACGTGACTTACCTGGTGTAAAGGTTTATCTTGAGCGTAAGGGCGAGTTGCCACAGGGACTTGTATTCGGTCTTGCTGCAATCATTACATATTACAAGGGTGGCGTTCGTGAGGACGGTGCTGAAATTAAGCCTAACGATGATCCGAAGATTATAGAGAAGCTGCAAGAGCTTTGGGCTACAGGTGATACTCAGAAGGTTGCCGAAGGAGTTCTCGCATTCGACTATGTATGGCATGAGGATTTGAACAAGACAGTTCCTGGCTTGACAGAACTTGTTAAGAAAGACCTTGACCTTATTCAGGAAAAGGGAATGCTTGAAGCTGTAAAGACAATTTTGTAAGATTTTCAATCAAATATTCAAGAAGTGGAAAGTAAGGCTTTCCACTTCTTTTTTTTCTATCCAGTACTTTTGTATTTTGACAAATATTATTGCACGAAGTGTTTTTATAATAATTCAAACTTCTATACACCTGGAACAAACATCATTCTTCAAAAAAGAAAAATGAAAATAATATATGCAACATGTAAAATATTGCACATATTATTTTGAAATGCGCATAGAAAAATGTAACTTTGCAGAAATTAATACAAAATCATTAATGGAATCAATACCAAGCTTCAATTCAATACTTGAACAGAGCATTATAAAGAACTGGAATCTTGATGCTCTGACAGATTATAAGGGCGTTACACTACAATATAAGGATGTGGCTCGTAAAATTGAAAAGCTTCATATCCTGTTTGAGAATAGCGGAGTGGAGCAGGGGGACAGAATAGCTCTCTGCGGAAGAAACAGTGCCAGTTGGGCTGTAGCTTTTATTGCAACCTTAACTTATGGTGCGGTTGCTGTACCTGTTCTTCATGAGTTTACGGCTGATCAGATACATAATATCGTAAATCATAGTGAGGCGAAGCTTCTTTTTGTCGGAGATGTTGTAGCGACACAGATTGATCCGACTAAAATGCCTGAACTCGAAGGCATTATATATATTCCGGATTATTCTCTCGTAATTTCAAGGACTGACAAACTTACTTATGCTCGTGAACATTTGAATGAGCTTTTTGGAAAGAAATATCCCAAAGCATTCCGCCAACAGCATATAGACTACTATAAGGAAAAGTCTGCAGATGAAATGGCAATGATTAACTATACCAGTGGAACAACAGGCTTTTCGAAGGGGGTAATGATTCCGTATCGTGCTCTTTGGAGTAACTATGATTTTGCAAAAAATGTATTAGGTTCTATTATTCCAAGTGGTGCTAATACCATAAGCATTTTGCCTATGGCACACATGTATGGCATGGCGTTCGAATTCCTCTTCGAATTTATTCATGGATGTCATGTGTTCTATTTGACGAGAGTACCGAGTCCGGCAATAATAGCACAGGCTTTTAAAGACGTAAAGCCTGCTATTATTATTGCTGTTCCACTTGTTATAGAGAAAATAATAAAGAAAAAGGTTTTCCCGAAGATACAGAATAGCAAAGTAAAGCTGCTTCTTAAAATGCCGGGAATAAACAAAAAGGTAAAGCAGAAAATACGTGAGCAGGTTTATGAAGCTTTTGGAGGTAACCTGTATGAGGTAATTATCGGAGGTGCCGCACTCAATCAAGAGGTTGAAGCTTTCTTGAAAGATATTGATTTTCCTTTTACTGTAGGTTATGGAGCTACTGAATGTGCGCCAATCATAGCATATGAAGACTGGCATAAGTTCGTACCGTCTTCATGTGGTAAGGAAGTTGTGCATATGAAAGTAAAGATTGATAGCGAGAATCCTTACAGTAAACCAGGCGAAATTCTTGCAAAAGGCCTTAACGTTATGCTTGGGTATTACAAGAACGAAGAGGCAACACAAAAAACAATAGATAAGGACGGATGGTATCATACTGGCGATCTCGGTCTTATGGATGCAGATGGAAATATCTTTATAAAAGGTAGAAGCAAAAATATGTTGCTTGGACCTAATGGACAAAATATTTATCCTGAAGAGATAGAAGACAAGATAAACAGCTTGGCTTTTGTCATGGAAAGCGTCGTTATACAAGAAGACAATAAACTTGTTGCTCTTGTTCATCCAGACTATGACGAGGTGCACGAAATGGGACTTTCAGATGAGGATTTAAATAAGCTCATGGAAGAGAATAAACAGCAGCTTAATACAGAACTACCTGCTTATTGTAAAATTTCCAGTATAAGGATACATGAAGAAGAATTTGAAAAGACTCCTAAAAAAAGTATAAAGAGATACTTGTATCAAAAATAATATCTGCCTGTAAATGAATAGATTAGTACAATATGTTATTGCATTTTTATTGATGTTTGCATCTTCTATAGAATATGCAAAAAGCCAATATGCAAAAAGAGAATTCCGAGGTGCATGGATTCAATGTGTAAACGGTCAGTTTAACGGCATCGGCACAGAAAATATGCAAAAGACTTTGTCTTATCAACTTGACGAACTCTATAAAGATGGCGTGAATGCAATTATATTTCAGGTAAGACCAGAATGTGATGCATTATATGATAGCAAAATTGAACCATGGAGCCGTTTCTTGACAGGACAGCAAGGCAAAAGGCCAGAACCTTTTTGGGATCCGCTTGACTGGATGGTAAAAGAATGTCACAAGCGTGGCATGGAATTGCATGCTTGGATTAATCCGTTTAGAGCGAAGACCAAAAGTACTGTGGATTTGGCCTCTAACCATATTGCAATGAGAAAGCCTGGAAATGTTTTTGCATATGATGGATTGCTTATCCTTAATCCTGCATTACAGGAAAATAGAGATTATATTTGTTCTGTAGTAAAGGATATTGTAGAAAGATATGATGTGGATGGCATACATATTGATGACTATTTTTACCCTTATCCTGTCAGTGGCCAGAAGATACAAGACGAGAAGAATTTTAATGAGGATAAAAGGGGCTTCAGGAATATTGCAGACTGGAGGCGAGACAATGTGAATGTTTTCATTAAACAACTTTATGAAACAATTCATACTGTCAAGCCTTGGGTAAAACTTGGTGTATCTCCGTTTGGTATATACAGAAATAAAAAGAGTGACCCTAATTTGGGTAGTGCAACTAATGGCCTGCAAAATTATGATGACTTATATGCCGATGTTCTTATGTGGATCAATAATGGTTGGCTGGACTATTGTGTTCCACAAATTTATTGGGAAATTGGTAATAAAGCCGCAGACTATGAAACTCTTATCAAATGGTGGAACAAATTTGCGGGGAAACGAAACTTGTATATTGGCGAGGATGTTGAGCGGACAGTAAAAAAAGCTGATGTTAACAATCCGAACATCAATCAGATGCCGGCAAAGTTTAGACTGCACAAACAAATGGCAAATGTTACAGGAACAGTTTTGTGGTATGCAAAAGCTGTTGTTGACAATGTTGGAAACTACCAAAATGTGTTGCGTAACGTATATTGGAAAAAGCCGGTTCTCCAGCCGAGATTTACTTATATCGACGGTAAAGCACCTAAAAAAGTAAGAAATCTAAAATTAATGTCAATAGATGGGGATAAAATTCTCTTTTGGACGAAGCCTAAAGGTAACGGATGGAAAGAAGAGGCAGTAAAATATGTGGTTTATGAATTTAATGCTAACGAAAAGATAGATTTGGAGGATGCATCAAAAATCATTGGCATTACTAATGAGCAATTCTTTAAGATCAGAAAAAAAGGTGAAGTGAGGAAAATGTTTATTGTAACCGCACTCGATAGAATGGCAAATGAAAGTAAACCTAAAAAAATAAAGGTAAAGAATTAAAGATAAAACTTAAAACTAAATATATTATGGGAAACTTCAATGCGCAAAGCATACAACAAATTGACAGATTCTTGAAAAAAGTAACTCAGAAATTTATTTCTGATGAAGAGCCATCTGTAATAACTGACATTCATTTAAGGGTTTCACAAGATAGTGGTGACTTAATGGCATTTGATGATGATGATAAGGAAATATCACGTTGCGTCATAGAGGAATGGATTGAAAATAAAGATGACAATTTTTATGAAAATGTCATTACTGTACTTAGAGCAAGAATTAACTATATGTCGGATATCGCAGATAATCTATGTTTATTGAAACCATATAGCTTTGTTCTTGAGAATGAAGATAAAGAGCATGTGGCTGAATTATATGTCGCAGATGACGATATTAGTATCATAGGTGGAGACATCATGCAAGGCTGGGATAAGGATCTGGATGAGTTCTTTGATAAATTAATGAAGGAAGAATGAATATATGTCACGTAAACGTTTAAGAATTAATAAATTCAAAAACATATAAGTGCAATTTATATTTTATTCGCATTTTGTTTGATATTTAAAAATATAGTACTAATTTTGCAAGTGCAAACTCGATGTGGCAAAATGCTACTTATATTTATGGAGAACAAAATAAAACACATTGGCGTAATAGATTATATTGACGGTGAGCACATTAAAGTGAGAATCGTACAAGCTTCTGCATGTGCTTCCTGTAAGGCAGCAAGATTATGCAATGCCTCAGAAAGTAAGGAAAAAATAATCGATGTATATGCTGATAATGCGAATAAATATATTATAGGACAGAATGTAATGGTAACAGCATCATACAATGCTGGTATGACGGCTGTAGCTATTGGAATGTTAGTACCATTGGGATTGTTGATTGCTACTGTTGCAGTTTTGACTGCAACAGATTTCTCAGAAATCATGGTTGCAATTATTGCACTTGCCGTTCTAATACCATATTATACAATTCTATTCTTATTCAGAAATCAAATAAACAAGAAATTTTCTTTCAATATCGAAAAAATCGGAAAATAGATATTGATACAGATGATTTATAATAAAAAATAAGACTTTAACCTATAGAAAATTTATAACTAAAACAAATACAAAGATTATGAATTTCATTTTAATCGCACTTATTGTCTTGGGCGGAATTGCCTTTGTGGCTGCAGTTGTACTGTATATCTGTTCCAAGAAATTTGCAGTGCATGAAGACCCTCGTATCGGACAAGTCGCTTCTGTCCTTCCTGGTGCAAATTGTGGCGGATGTGGATTCGCTGGATGCTCCGGAATGGCAGATGCCTTGGTGAAAGGTGCTGACAATGGGTCTATCGAGGGGTTATTCTGTCCTGTCGGCGGTTCTGCTGTTATGGGACAAGTTGCTGATTTACTTGGTATTGCTGCAGCCAATACTGAAGCTAAGGTTGCAGTTGTACGCTGCAATGGAACTTGTGAGCTTAGGAAAAAGGTTGCAGTTTACGATGGACTTAAAACTTGTACGGCAGTAAATGCTTGTGGAGCAGGAGAAACAGGATGTGGGTATGGTTGCCTCGGATGTGGTGATTGTGTTAATGCTTGCAAATTTGGTGCAATTACCATTAATTCAGAGACTGGCTTACCTGAAGTTGACGAAGACAAATGTACCGGCTGTGGTGCTTGTGTAAAAGCTTGTCCAAGACACATCATTGAACTACGCAAGAAAGGTCCAAAGGGTAGACGTGTCTATGTAAGGTGTGTAAATAAAGATAAGGGCGCTGTTGCAATGAAAGCATGTAAAGCGGCTTGTATAGGATGTGGAAAGTGTGCAAAAGAATGTAAATTCGAAGCAATCACGATTGAAAACAATCTTAGCTATATTGATCCGGATAAATGTCGTATGTGCCGCAAGTGTGAAGCTGCATGTCCAACAGGAGCGATAGTAGCTGTAAACTTTCCGCCACGTAAGCCTAAAGTTAAACAAGCTGCTGCTCCTATAGCAGAAAATAATGCTTCTAAAACTACAGATATACAAGAAAAGGCTCAATCTGTGAATGCCGATAATATGGAAAAAACCGGGACGAATAATGTAGAACAAAAAAAGGAGGCATAAAATATGAAACTTAGAACTTTTAGAATAGGTGGTGTACACCCTGATGAAAATAAACTTACTGCAGAGATTGCTACAAAAGTTGCAGATCTGCCTAAACAGGCAATCTTCCCTCTCTCGCAGCATATTGGTGCTCCTGCAAAACCGGTTGTTAAGAAGGGCGACAAGGTTAAAGTTGGAACTTTAATTGCTGAAGCCGGAGGATTTGTTTCTGCTCCTATATATTCATCAGTATCTGGAACTGTATTTAAAATTGATACTGCAGTTGACGCTACAGGATATCGTAAGCCTTGTATTATCATCAACGTAGAAGGTGATGACTGGGAGGAGACTATAGATCGTTCAGACAAGCTTGAAACCGTTGAATCTCATCCTGAACTTACTCCAGAGGAAATAGTTAATAGAATAAAAAATGCTGGAGTAACTGGTATGGGTGGAGCAGGATTCCCTACATTTATCAAACTATGTCCTCCACCAGGTGCTAAGGCCGAATGTGTTATCATAAATGGTGTAGAATGTGAGCCTTATATTACAGCAGACTACAGACTTATGATGGAACATGCCGATGAAATCCTTGTTGGCTTAGAGCTTCTTATGAAGGGTGCTAAAGTTAACAAGGGATATATCGGAATAGAAGATAATAAACCGGCGGCAATAAAGCTTTTTGAGGAAAAAACAGCCAATCGCAATGATATAGAAATTGTTCCTCTGGCAAAAAAATATCCACAAGGTGGAGAAAAACAGCTCGTAGATGCTGTTATTCGTCGCCAAGTACCAGCACCACCTGCAATTCCTGTTAACGTAGGAGCTATAGTCCAAAATGTAGGAACTGCCTTTGCCGTTTATCAAGCTGTTATGAAAAATAAGCCTCTTTTTGAACGTTACACTACTGTAACAGGAAAGAAGATTGAAAAACCTGGTAATTTCCTCGTAAGAATGGGTACTCCCATGAAAGATCTTATTGAGGTCTGTGGCGGTATGCCTGAAGGAGACAATAAAGTCCTTGCCGGTGGACCTATGATGGGTAAAGCTCTTACAACTACAGATGTTCCAGTTTGCAAAGGAACAAACAGTATAACCATACTTACTGATGCGGATGCAAAAAGGAAAAAGCCACAGGCTTGTATTCGATGTGCAAAATGTGTGAGTGCATGTCCGATGGGACTTGAGCCATTCTTACTTGCAACTGCAAGTTCTTTCCATAATTGGGAGAAAGTCGAACAAGAAGATATCACATCATGTATAGAATGTGGCTCATGCCAGTTCACATGTCCAGCACATCGTCCGTTGCTTGATAACATCCGTTTGGGTAAAAGTACTGTAATGGGTATTATTAGAGCAAGGAATGCAAAAAAATAATGTGAAGGAATTATATAATAATTATTTTGAAATCAAGGTAATGCAATAATGCATAATGCCTATAAGCAATAAAAAAATGAGTAAATTAATTGTATCATTATCACCACATGCACATGGAAATGATAGCGTGGAGCGTAATATGTACGGGGTTATTATTGCCTTAATTCCAGCATTGATCGTTTCATTTTTATATTTCGGAATTGGTTCAGCTATTGTCTGTCTGTCAAGTGTTGCTGCATGTGTATTCTTTGAGTGGGCTATCACAAAATATCTACTAAAGAAAGAATCGACAGTTTTAGATGGATCGGCAATTCTCACAGGACTTCTTTTAGGATTTAACCTTCCATCTAATTTGCCTGTATGGATTATTATTATTGGAGCGCTCGTTGCGATTGGTGTAGGAAAAATGTCATTCGGAGGACTTGGATGTAATCCTTTTAATCCAGCCCTCGTAGGACGATGTTTCTTGCTCGTTTCATTCCCTGTTCAAATGACATCTTGGCCTAAAGTCGGACAGCTTCTTAGTTATACTGATGCAGAAACGGCAGCTACACCTCTTAGCATTATGAAAACCGCAATTAAGAGTGGTGATGCTTCTATTCTTAATCAACTGCCTGACTCTCTTACTTTGCTGCTTGGTAATACTGGCTTGAACAATGGAGCCGGAACTATAGGAGAAATATGTGCACTGGCACTTATTGCAGGTCTGATATACATGTTGTGGAAAAAGATTATCACATGGCATATTCCAGTTAGCATAATTGTAACAGTTTTCTTGTTCAGTGGTATTATGCATTTGGCAAATCCCGTATATGCATCTCCAATAGCAGAATTGCTTAGCGGAGGTTTAATGTTGGGAGCAATTTTTATGGCTACAGATTATGTTACATCACCTATGACATACAAGGGACAGATTATATATGGAGTGGCAATAGGATTCCTAACTGTTGTAATTCGCAATTGGGGAGCATATCCTGAAGGAATGTCTTTTGCAATACTAATCATGAATGCTTTTACTCCATTAATTAATGCTTATATCAAACCTAAACGCTTCGGTGAAGTTGTAAAGAAGGAGGATAAATAATATGAAGAAGCTTGAATCATCTATAACTAATATGGTTATTGTCCTCGTAGGCGTAGCTCTTATTACAGGAGCAATTCTTGCTTATGTAAACAATATTACAAGTGAGCCTATTAAGGCACAAGCAGAGAAAACACTTACAGATGGTATAAAGAAAGTAATGGGAGGTGGAGACCTGACGGTTTCGGCAAATCATTCTCTGAAACAGACAGTAAATGGAAAAGAACTGACTTTTGTTATACATGAAACAAAGGACAAAAGTGGTAATATTCTTGGTGCTGCTGTTGAAAGTACTACAGGCGGATTTGGTGGTGACCTAAAAGTTCTTGTGGGCTTCAATAAAGACGGTGAGATTTTGGGATACACCATTCTTCAGACTTCAGAAACTCCAGGACTTGGAGCAAAGGCTGAGAATTGGTTCCAAAAGGATGGCAAAGGCAATATTATTGGAAAGAATCCTTCGACAGATAATCTTACTGTCAGCAAAGATGGTGGCAGCGTAAATGCCATTACAGCAAGCACTATAACAAGCCGTGCCTTCCTTTTAGCAGTTAATAATGCTTACGATGCATATAAAAAAGGAGCTACTGACGCTAATTCTAGTGCTACGAAGGTTAAGGAAAATTTATCAAATAAATAAATCGCTGGGAAATGAATTACTTTAAAATATTATTAAACGGAATTATAAAGGAAAACCCTACATTTGTTCTCCTTTTGGGCATGTGTCCGACTTTGGCCACTACCACCTCTGCGATAAACGGACTCTCCATGGGACTTGCAACGATGTTTGTGCTTATATGTTCAAATCTTGTAATTTCTCTCATAAAGAATATAACTCCAGATATGGTACGTATTCCTGTGTTCGTTGTTGTAATCGCTTCATTTGTTACTATCTTACAAATGATTATGCAGGCTTATGTTCCTGCTATTTATGCAACACTAGGGTTATATATTCCACTTATCGTTGTAAACTGTATTATCCTTGGACGTGCAGAGGCTTTTGCATGTAAGAATGGGCCTGTTGCAAGTATATTTGATGGCATTGGAATGGGAGCAGGCTTTTCAATTGCATTGACATTACTTGGAGCTGTTAGAGAGCTATTGGGCTCAGGCGCAATATTTGGAATTACATTGCTGCCAGAGACCTGTAATATGCTTTTATTCATTCTACCTCCAGGTGCGTTTATCACTCTTGGATATCTTATTGCAATAGTAAATAAATTAAAGAAAGCATAATCATGGAATATATATTAATATTTATTTCGGCTATAT
Organism: Prevotella sp. UBA1104; assembly: GCA_002314055.1. GTDB lineage: Bacteria > Bacteroidota > Bacteroidia > Bacteroidales > Bacteroidaceae > Prevotella. Next base: position 15,893 of record DCBP01000038.1, on the reverse strand, counting down.
TCGTTAACAATATAGTCCTTTCACAATTTCTTGGAATATGCCCATTCTTGGGAGTATCCCAAAAGGTCAGCACTTCATTAGGAATGGGTGCAGCTGTAGCTTTTGTGCTCACGTTGGCAACTGTTGTGACTTACCTCGTGCAAGAATTAATTCTTAATCCTTTTGATTTGCAATATTTGCAAACAATAGCGTTTATTTTAGTTATTGCCGCACTTGTTCAGATGGTTGAAATTATACTTAAGAAAGTATCACCAGCTCTATATCAGGCTTTAGGCATATTTTTGCCGCTAATCACAACAAACTGTGCAGTCCTGGGTGTTGCCATCCTTGTAATCCAGAAGGATTTTTCGTTGATCCAGAGTGTTGTTTATGCGTTTTCCACAGCAATTGGTTTTGCTTTGGCTCTGACTGTTTTTGCTGGAATACGTGAACAGCTTGCATTTGTCAACATTCCAAAGGGAATGAAAGGTATGTCAATTGTACTTGTTACGGCAGGATTGTTGAGTCTTGCATTCATGGGATTTTCCGGTGTTGACGGTGGCTTAAAAGTCTTGTTCGGATTAAATTAATAGGGTAGGGAATAATTCAAATTATATAGGATTATATCTTAGATTATAAGAAAGATTAATTTGAATCATTTTTGCTAATGAAAGCGCAGTTGTTCTTTGCAATTGCGCTTTTATGAGTTTTGAAAAACAAAACTTTTATTTTTTTCTTTCACGAATTCTTTATTTTATAAAAAATAAGCTACCTTTGCATCACCAGGTTTTTAGGTATACCAATTACCTATAAAATAATTGTAGCTATGTTGAACAACAATCTAAAATATATATCATTATGGAAAATAACAAGGAACTAATAGCATTGTGTGAAAAAAAAGCACAGCAGTGGTTGTCTTCTGATTTTGATGAAGAAACAAGAGCAGAAGTAAGTAAAATGCTTGAGGCAGATGATAAATCTGCTCTTATTGATGCTTTCTATCAAGATTTGGAGTTTGGAACAGGTGGACTTAGAGGCATCATGGGTGCTGGAACAAATAGAATGAACAAGTACATAGTCGGCATGGCGACACAAGGCTTTGCCAATTATATCTTAAAGGCTTTCAAAGGTCAAAATGATGTAAGCGTTGTTGTAGGACATGACTGCAGAAATAATTCAAGACTCTTTGCTGAGACTGTTGCTGCTATCTTTTCAGCAAATGGCATTAGAGTCTTTTTGTTTGAAAGTCTGCGTCCAACACCGGAGATCTCGTTCGCAATTAGAGAACTAAAAGCAAAAGCTGGAGTTAATGTCACAGCATCACATAATCCTAAAGAATACAATGGCTACAAAGCATATTGGAGTGACGGCGCACAAGTTTTGGCACCTCATGATACAGGTATAATTGAGGAAGTAAAAAAAGTGACTATCAAAGATGTTAAATTTACTCCTAATTGGGACTTGATTAAGATCATAGGTGGTGAAATCGACTACGATTATATGCAAGCTGTCCATACCGCCATGATTGACCAAGAGGTAATAAACAGGCAGAAAGACTTGAATATAGTATATACTCCTATGCATGGAACGGGTAGGGTAATTGTTCCGCTTTGCTTGCGCTCGTGGGGATTCCAAAACATAAATGTAGTTCATGAGCAGATGGTAATAGACGGTAACTTCCCAACCGTTGTTTCTCCAAATCCGGAGAATTCAGAAGCTATGACTTTAGGAATGAAACTTGGAACAAAATTAAATGCAGACCTTGTTGTTGCTACTGATCCTGATGCTGACCGATTAGCTATTGTTTGTAGAGATGATAAGGGAGAATGGGTAATAATAAATGGTAATCAGACTTGCATGATGTTCTGTTACTACATTATTGCAAATAAGAAAAAACTCGGAAAGCTGAAGCCTACAGATTATCTTGTAAAGACGATTGTAACGACAGAGGTAATAGCAGAAATAGCTAAGAAAAACAATGTTGAGCTTCGAGACTGCTATACTGGCTTTAAATGGATTGCACGAGAAATTGCCCTTTCTGAAGGAAAACAAGACTATATTGGTGGTGGTGAAGAAAGCTTCGGATTTTTACCATATGACAAAGTGCGTGACAAAGATGCTCCAGCTTCAATTTGCCTTATTTGTGAGATTGCAGCATGGGCAAAAGATCAAGGCAAAACACTATACGATTTGTTAATGCAGATTTATCAGGAATATGGCTTCTCAAAGGAATTTACAGTAAATGTGGTTCGTCCGGGAAAGACTGGTGCTGATGAGATAAAGCAAATGATGGAAAACTTCCGCAACAATCCTCCAAAAGAACTTGGTGGGAGCAAGGTCGTTTTATGGAAAGACTACAAGACGCTTGAAGCCCAAAAAGTTGATGGGTCAGTTGAGAAACTTAATATGCCGACAACAAGCAATGTTTTGCAATGGTTCTGTGATGACAATACAAAAGTCAGCGTGCGTCCGTCAGGAACTGAACCTAAAATTAAATTCTATATTGAAGTAAAAGATCCATCATTCAAATGTGCCGGATGTTATGACCGTTGTACAAAAGCTGCTGAAGCAAAAATTGAGGCAATAAAGAAATCTCTTAATCTGTAGTATTCTTAAAAACACTATAGATGAAATTTAAAAATTTCTTTTTGTAATATAGACAATACGAGATTAAGCATCCTTTAATAAATAAGGATGTTTAATCTTTTTCACAAGAAAATAAATATTCAGTTTCTATAAGAGAGGAGAATATACTAAAGATAGTATAGACAATAATATATAGCTCGCAACTAATCATCATTATGATAAATAACACTTTGGATAATTGAAAATACTACTATGCATAGAGTCATATCTTTTATAATTATATCATTAATTTTCTCAATTAATCTTACAGCAAGGAGTAAGATGAAAATAGGTATGACTTCTGATAATATCCTTAAAACCATTTCTGAATATAGAAATAAAATATTAAAGAATAAGGATGATAGTTTTAATTTGTATCTTTGCACAGAATATGCAATAAAAGTTGAAAAAAGGAATTTTATACTTAAGCTATTACCATCAATGTATCCATTGGCGCAAGGACCTCGTTATTATAATGGTGAGTCTATATCAAGAATAACTGCAAAAAAAGATAAAATACAAACTATTGATATAGAATATACTAAAGGGACGATTACTCCAAATAAAGACGTCATTTCCATTATTAAAAATTTATTTTTTCCTCGCATATATAATTCAATAATTTATGGGGATTTTATTTTATCCCCATGTCATCCATACAATCGATGGCTTTACAAATACAGCTATAAGAAATTAAACGGAAAAGATATTGAAATGTCGTTTTATCCCAAAAATAAAAACGCACAACTTATAACGGGAAAAGCAATCCTTAATAAATATACTGGAAAAATCATAAGTATGCAATTCAGTGGTGAGTTGGATATGATAAAATTTAATGTAACAATAAAAATGGATGATAGTTTAGAAGCTACATACATTCCTGAATATTGTGACATTAAAACTCTTTTTGTTTTTCTTGGAAACAAAATAAATTCATTTCACAAAATTAAGTATTCAACAACAAAGATGGTTTTAAATGGTAACCATGATTTGGGATTAGATACAAGTTACAACGAAAACAAGAAAAATAAAGACAGCATTAACAGTGTATGTGGTAAAAATAAAGATGATGACAGTAATTATATACATAAACAAGCTAAAAAAGCGGATAGTGTTGATTATGTTAAACAGAAAAAAAGTTTTTCAAGGGCATATGATTATTTTGTAGAAAAAATAAAAGGGAGATTTGGTGCAGAGTGTAGAGGTAATTACTCTATTTCACCATTGGTAAATCCATTATATTTAGGCTATAGTAGCAAGAAAGGAGTAACATACAAGCTTAAAATAAATGCAGGCTATGCATTTACTGACAATATAAATTTTTCATTATCAGCAAAATGTGGATATTCATTTAAGCAAAAACAATTTTATACAAATATTCCTGTAAGATTTCAATTGGGAAAATATTTCTCTATTGATACGGAATATAGTATAGGAAATCATATTACCAACTCCAAAATATTAGATCAGCTTAAGCATGAAACTTATGATTCTATCAATTGGAATAAAATGAATTTGGAGTATTTTAAGAACTTGCATTGGAGATTTAGATTTAATATTATTTTAAATAAGTGTCTTACGCTACGCCAGGGTCTTATTTATTATAAACGTTCAGCAGTCGACCGCAGTGGTTTTATTTCTTCAGGAAAGTCTTATAAGTACTATTCGTTTGCCCCTACCCTACAGCTTCAGATTGCCCCTTTTAATGATAAAACAGCAATAATTACACTTGATTATGAACGTGGAATAAAAGGAATTATGAGTTCAAGTTCTAAATACGAGAGATTCGAGACAGACTTTTCATGGAAAAAAAAATTATATGCAATGCGTCTTTTATCCCTGAAAACAGGTTATGGGCAATATGTATCACGAAGTAAAAACTCGTATTTTCTCGACTATAATAATTTTAGATATGAGAATATGCCTGGCGGATGGGATGATGATTGGACAGGAGAATTCCAACTCTTAGAGAGTAACTGGTACAATGCCTCAAAATTCTATGTCAGGAGCAATGTTACGTATGAATCACCAATGCTGTTCTTGTCAAGATTACCGTTAATAGGTAAAAATCTTGAGACAGAAAGAATTTATATCAACTTTTTATTTACAGATAAACTTCACCCATATGTAGAATATGGTTATGGTTTTACAAATAAACTATTTTCTTCGGGAATATTCTTCTCTACAAGTAATAAAAGAGTTGATGGAGTTGGTTTTCGCTTTGGTTTGGAGCTATTTCGTGATTGGTAATCAAAAAAAAACAATATTGATATTGTATGTGACAACATAAGGCGTTGATATTTATTGAATTAAAGATAAAAAAATTAAGATATGAGTTCATTAACGGTTTACAGGGCAAGTGCTGGCAGTGGAAAGACATTTACTCTTGCAGTTGAATACATAAAATTCTTGATAAAAAATCCCTATAGTTATCGAAATATATTAGCTGTAACTTTCACAAATAAAGCTACAGAAGAGATGAAGAGTCGAATTATTGCCCAATTATATGGAATATCCCACTCTTTACATGATTCAGAACCTTATCTAGACAAGATATCGGATGAGACAGGAGTTGACAAAGAGACAATAAGGAAAATGTCAGAACTCGCACTAACACAGCTAATTCATAATTATGACTATTTTCATGTAGAAACAATAGATACATTCTTCCAGAGTGTTTTGCGCAATTTGGCAAAAGAGCTTGATTTGTCAGCCAATCTACGAATAGAACTTAATGATAAACAGATAGAAGAGCAAGCAGTAGATGCTTTAATAGACGAACTTGACTCTCAGTCTCCCCTATTCTCTTGGCTACTATCATTCATTATGGATAATATAGACGAAAATAAAGGATGGAATATCATACGTTCTGTAAAGAATTTTGGAAAAATGATTTTCGATGATGAATATCGTTTTGCCAGTAATAGTCTGAAAGAAAAACTTAGCCAGATTGGCTTCATTGAGGGGTATGTCAAGCACCTTATTTCAATGAGAGAGGAAGCTAAGAAATCACTTCTTGACAAGCAAAAACGTTTTATTGAACTTCTCAATGATAATGGACTTTCGCCCAATGACCTCAAAAATGGTAATCGTGGTATTGGAAGCTATTTTCACAAACTTACGGGGGAAAAATTGGATGACAAAACCATGAAGAACGCTACATTGGAAAAATGCCTCAATAATGCTGAGGAATGGGCAAAAAAGACAGACAAGCGCCATGACATAATAGTCAATTTAGCCAAAGATTGTCTTATTCCGCTTCTAAGGGAAGCGGAAGAAATACGTCCAAAAGCTTTAGAAACAATAGTGTCGGTAAATGCCACAATCCGTAATATGAATAATCTCAGACTATTAAACGACATAGAGCGGAAAGTCAGGGATATGAATTCAGAGGCAAATCGCTTTCTACTAAGCGATACCCAATATTTACTCAACACTATGATAAGCGATAGCGACTCTCCATTTATATTCGAGAAAATAGGTACGATGCTGCATCATATAATGATAGATGAATTCCAGGATACAAGTGTAGTCCAATGGAAAAATTTTCATATATTATTAAATGAATGTATTAGTTCCTCAAGACAAGATGAAGGCGTGAACAATTTGATTGTCGGAGATGTGAAACAGAGTATATATCGTTGGCGCTCAGGTGATTGGCAATTGTTGAACGATATAGAAAGATATTTTCCCGGCAAAAAAATTGATATACTTAAGCTGCAACGTAACTTTAGGTCATCTCGCAATATCATAAACTTTAATAATAAGTTTTTCAAGATTGCGACAAAAATAGAAGTTTTAAATGAAGCACAAGTCGACGAAGTTTTAGCGGAGAAGATAAGTGCAGCATATGCAGATGTATGCCAGAAAGTAAACAAAGAAGATACAACCGGACTTGTTAGAATAAAACTTATGTCGGGTAATAACGATTATATAGAAAATACGCTCAATAGCATAGAAGAAACAATCGACTATTTAATAGAAAAAAATGTAAGTCTTTCCAATATCGCCATACTTGTACGAACAAACAAGTATATTCCTATGATAGCAGAGTATTTCATGAAGAACCGTCCTGAAATAAGTATTGTTAGCGATGAAGCATACCGCCTGGACAGTTCAACAGCAATAAATATAATCATTTCAGCCTTGCGCCTGCTATATTTCCCAGATGATATGGTAACTAAAGTCGGACTTATTCGAAGTTATCAGCAAAATATAATCGGAAAGAATTATAGCATCAATGAAATATTGAGCAATCAAGATATAGATAACTTAATGCCAAATAGTTATACAGAAGGGATAGACAAGTTGATAAAATTACCTCTCTTTGATCTTTGTGAAGAATTGATGTCGATATTCAGCCTTGATAAGATAAAAGACGAGGGAGCATACGTTTGTGCATTCTTTGATAATTTATCCAGCTACATTAATGACATGTCATCAGATGCTGAGGGCTTCATAAAGGAATGGGATGAAACAATACACTCAAAGAAAATCCAAACAGATGACGTAAACGGAATACAACTTGTTAGTATACACAAGAGTAAAGGACTTGAATTTGACAATGTCATAATACCGTTCTGTGATTGGCGCAAAGAGCAATATCGCGACAATTACATATGGTGTCATCCTTCGAAATCTCCCTACAACGAGGTTCAGCTTTTCCCGATAAATTATAGTCCGAGTCTATCCTATTCCATCTATTCTGCCGATTATCGTCAGGAACATATGCAAAATACAATAGACAACCTAAATCTTCTGTATGTTGCCTTCACCCGCGCAAGTAAGAATTTATTTATATTCGGCAAACGTGATGACAACCAGTCTCGCTCTATGCTTCTGCAATCATCATTTGACGAACTTACTACACAACTCCCTGATTCTATATTAGATTACCCGGAAGATAAATCCTCCCCAATCACCTTTGAGTATGGTGAGTTTCTTGGAGATAGTAAAAAAGAGGAAAGTGAGTCCCCAAATATATTTATGAGAAGATATACAGAACTTAATGTGAATATCTCAACACATAAGATTCCTGCTGTATTCCGTCAAAGCAATAAGAGTAAGGACTTTGTTGAAAATGCAGAAGGCGATGAAAATAAGCAGAGCTCTTATATAAAAATTGGAAACATCTTGCATCTCGTTTTCTCAAATATAAAGACAACGGCTGATATCGATACTGTGTTAAATCAATATGAATCAGAAGGTATATTATATGGTGAAGGACTTGACAGAAAAAAGATACAAGCCCTTTTGCATGAATACCTAAATACCAATTCTATCGTAGCAGACTGGTTCTCGCCTCATTGGACATTATATAACGAATGTAGCATATTGAGCTTAGATCCAAATACTGGCGAGATGCAAGAGAGACGTCCAGACAGAGTAATGCGCAATGGCAACAATGTTATAGTTGTAGACTTTAAATTCGGCAAACCGCAAGATTCATATTCCGAACAAATAAAAGAATACATGAAATTACTCAAGAGCATGTGGAACATAGAAGTGAAAGGCTACATCTGGTATGTAACGCATAAAAAGATTGATGAGGTAAGTATTGAAAGCAATTGAAAAACAATATGGTAAGCCATACTAAATATAATATATATCACTTATAACTATAATAAAATGAATTCATTCTTTCACTATATAGCTACCGACATAATAGACAAGCACGGTACAGACCTATCGCATATAGCAATAGTATTTCCAAACAAGCGAGCTGCATTATTTTTGAACGAAGAGTTGGCAAAATATGCAGACAAGCCGGTTTGGGCACCTACATATCTGACAATTAGTGAATTATTCCGCAAATATTCAGATCTCGCAGTTGGCGATCCGATAAAACTCGTATGCGAATTATACAAAAGCTACATCGAGATAACCGGCAAAGACGAGACCTTAGATCATTTCTACGACTGGGGGCGTCTACTGATAAGCGACTTCGATGATGTAGATAAGAATATGGCAGATGCAGATAAAGTATTTTCCAATATCGCAGACCTACATGAGCTTGACGATATATCCTATATCAATGACGAGCAAAAGGAAATACTGAAAACGTTTTTCAGCAACTTTACTGACGGACACAACACAAAGCTAAAGGAACTCTTTCTCTCATTATGGAACAAGCTTGGTTATATCTACCATGATTATCGCCAAAGACTTCGTTCTGCCGGTATCGCATATGAAGGTATGTTATACCGTGATGTGGTAGAGAACAGTTTAATGAAGACCGAGTTCGACAAATATCTGTTTATAGGTTTTAATATGCTGCAGAGCGTTGAAAGATCATTGTTCTCTAATGTCAAAAGTGAAGGAAAGGCAGATTTCTACTGGGATTACGACTATTACTATGCAAACAAGGAAGCCGGCAGATATATCTCCAATTATATCAAAATCTTTGGAGACTCTTTCCCTCAAGAGAAACGTCAAGAGATATTTGATAATTTCAAGAAGGAAAAGAATATAACTTTCGTAAAGGCAAAGACCGAAAACATACAGGCCAGATACGTGGACACTTGGCTGCGGGAAAATGACAGATATAAAGACGGAAAGCGCACTTCTATCGTAATGTGTGATGAGGGAATACTCCAGTCTGTAGTCCACTGTATCCCAACGGAAGTGGAAAATATAAATATAACAACTGGATATCCTCTCTCCCAAACCCCGATAGCCTCTTTTGTATCCCAAATACTCGACCTCCATATCACGGGTATGAGACAAGACGGAGGTTACCGCTTCTCTTATATAAAGTCAGTGCTGAGCCATCCCTATTCCGAGCGGCTATCATCTGCCAGCCATGAACTGTTGTCCCGCTTGCGTTCTGAAAAGAATGCATACCCTACTGTCGCCGAACTGGCAGTCGATGAAAATCTCAATCTGCTATTTAAAAATGCTGTAGATAATATTGACTTGCTCATGCTTATTGTACGTGTTCTGACCATTATAGTCAGTAAGGACGATTCACCGCTCTATCAAGAGTCTATTTTCAAGATGTACACAATAGCCAACAGATTATTGGAACTAATCAAGGATGGTGATCTTAACATTGACATGATAACTCTTCAGAAGCTTATCAAACAACTTATCACCTCCACGAGTATCCCTTTCCATGGTGAACCGGCAATTGGCATCCAGGTAATGGGAGTTTTGGAAACCCGCAATCTTGATTTCGACCATGTCTTAATTCTGTCTTGCAATGAGGGAAACATGCCTAAAGACATTCGAGACTCTTCGTTTATCCCCTATTCCATCCGCAAGGCGTATGGGTTAACGACTGTAGACAATAAAGTTAGTATCTTTTCTTATTATTTCTACCGTCTTCTGCAACGGGCTAAAGACGTTACGATATTGTATAATACCTCAACAGAAAACGGCAACCGTGGCGAGATGAGCCGGTTTATGCTGCAACTGATGGTCGAAAGCAATCATAAGATACATCTAAAGACCTTACATTCCGGACAGAATATACGTCATACAACAGCCGCTGCAGTAGAAAAAACAGAAAGCGTTATGAATAAACTATACGAGATGAAAAGCCTGTCTCCAACGGCAATAAACAAGTATATGCGCTGTCCGTTGCAATTCTATTATAATTATATATGCGACATTCATGAACCAGACGAAGACCTGGATGAAGGACTTACGAGCCGGGCTTTCGGTAATGTATTCCATCATGTATGTGAGGAGATATACCGAGATTCTTGTCTGACAGGAAAGATGGTTACAGCTGAAAAAATATCCAGGCTAATGGAGAAAAGCAATATTCAGCGCATAGTAGACCGTATGTTTCAACGTGAAATATATGGTGATGATGAGAGAAGATGGAGAAAGATCAACTACAGCGGAATGCAGCTTATAAACCGTGAAGTAATAATCCGCTATGTTACTCATTTGCTTGAGATTGACAAGTTGTTGACACCATTCTGCATCCTCGGATTGGAACGGAGCGTATATATGACTGCAGAAATACACTCCACTGATAACATAAAGCGAAAAATAAGGGTTGGTGGCAGCATAGACCGTCTGGATGTTATAACGGATGCAGAAACGGGACGCAGATGCATACGAGTGATAGACTACAAGACCGGTGCCAAGGATATCGTGCGCACACCAGCATCAATAGATGATATTTTCAACCCGTCAGAGTTTGGCGGTGATAAACATCCGGATTATTATCTTCAGTCCATGCTGTATTCTATGATTGTAAGGAACAATAAAGAGATCAATCCGGCATCATCACCTGTAAGCCCGGCTCTATTGTTTATCCAGCGTACATTTGGGGATAAATACGATCCGACGATAATTATAGGTAAACAAAAAGTAAAGGATATCCAGGAATATGCAGCGGACTACGAGTCTCGGTTGAAATCTTTAATTGCAGAGATCTACTCACCAGATATCTCTTTTATTCCGACAGACGACAATAACCGCTGTCGCACATGTCCATATAGTGTGCTGTGTGGAAAATCATTTTAATACCGTTAGTCACTAAATTATTAATATCTCTCACAGATTCAGCATTAGAAATCACCACTAAACACTTGAGCTTTTTCCTGACAGGAAATTATGCCAAGCAATAGAAAAATATATTTATTATTCATAATGTTTTTATACTTGACAAACTCCCTTTCTGTATATTCTGTATCCAATTGAGGCGATGATAATACTTGTTACTGGAGCAAGGATATTAAAGAAGCAATAAGGCAAATAGGTCAGCGTTGGCACATTGAGGACCGTAGCTTGGGTCATTCCGCATGTGCTCCATGGTATGAGAACTGAGGTTACAGTACTTGAGTCTTCTATACTGCGACTCAGAAGCCTCGGCTCATATCCCTCCTTACTGTATATCTCCTTGAACATACTGGCATTGAGCATTATAGACAGGAATTGGTCTGCGGCTGTAGCATTGAAAAATATTCCAGAGAATACTGTAGATGAAACCAGTCCCACACGAGTCTTCGTCATTGGGATAATCAGCCGCACGATGTTCTCGAGCATGCCGCTCGCCTTCATTACTCCTCCAAAACATATTGCACAAAGAATTATCCACACTGTTTTTAGCATCCCTGTCATTCCGTTTGTAGCAAGCAGTTCGTCGACTGGAGCATATCCACAACTTACCTCAGCCCTACCGAAACCACACTGCATGGCACCCTTAAACAGATTTACGACACTTATATCCCTTGTCCCCGCAATCTCCGTCAATACCGAGGGCTGGAATATAACGGCAAATATCGCCGCTATCATTGACGAGACGAAGAGAACAACGATAGCCGGTATCTTCTTGTAAATCATCCAGCCCGTTATAATAGGTACTAAACACACCCACAGCGTAATGTTGTATTTACCGGACAAGGCTGCCGTAAACATCGTAGTGTCAATATCTGCTTCGGGATGCACGAAAAATCCTGCCGACAGGAATATAATGAGTGTGATAATAAATGCCGGCACAGTAGTAATAATCATATATCGAATATGTTCAAAGAGCGGAGTTCCGCAAAGGGATGAGGCAAGTACTGTAGTATCAGACAATGGCGACATCTTATCTCCGAAGTACGCACCAGACAATATTGCGCCAGCTATCCATCCGTCGCTGAACCCCTCAGCCTTGCCAATCCCCATAAGTGCAATTCCGATAGTTGCCACCGTTGTCCACGAACTACCTGTCATTACCGATACTACAGCACTTATAATGCAACATGATATCAGAAACACGTGCTGATTTATAGTTTGTATGCCATAGTATATCAGTGTAGGTACAACTCCACTCGCCATCCATGTTCCTGAAAGTAATCCGATAAGCATGAGTATAACAATTGGTGAACCGATGCTGCCAATTGCCCTGTTAATCTCATTTTCTATTGTTTTCCATCTTACTTTGAAGAAACTGATGGCAATAAGCACCGCAATACCTGTAGAGAGAATCAAGACCAGCTGACTGGCTCCTGATAATGCATCGATGCCATATATCCTAATTACGATAGCAAGTAATGCTACAAGGAATATAACAGGAGCAATCGAGAGTATGTGTTTTAAGGCTTTATTCTTCATAATATTTTCTCTATTTTGAATTGTATGCGTTTGTTGATAGTCTCAGCTTGTTGTTCCGTTTAAAAAATTATAGTCTGACAATTCTTATTCCAGTCATAGACTTATGTTTCTGTAGATATGTATATAGCAACATAGGTTCCTCTACAACCTTTTTATGTATAGACGAAGCATTAACGAGATGCAGTCCGTCGCTACGCCATTGTGCGAAGCCAAGATGCTGAGTGTCGAGTCCCTTCTTGTTAGTCAGTATAACGATAATGTCACCATTGTGGATTGTCCGCCGCAAGAGTTTTGAGTTGTTGATACCAGCTTTAGGAATATATCTGTAAGTCTTGCCGTTGAGATTGCGTTCTACCTTCGATATTTCCTTTATCGCCTTTGCGTTACCATGTAACATAGGATATTTGTCAGTATGGGTGGACATGAAATTTACAAAAATCTTCTGTATGGAAGTAAACGGAGGATTAGGAGCCTTGATGTCCGTGCATATTCCTGCAGTAACATTGTCGTTTATCCAGTCTGTAAAATAATGTAATCTGGCAGGATAACTTACTGCACACCCTTTCCTGTAGCGTATAAGCTGAAGATAATGACAGAAATCTGCAAAAGAGCTCTTGCCTTTGGAGGCGCACAACGTCAATGCCACAACATTCTCCACATAGGTGGTACAATCAAGCTGATGTAAGTTTATGATGAGTTCTTCTTTTTTGTTTACCTCGAGAGTGCTTGCTACATAGGGGATGCCGAAAAACTGGCGTGTAAAAAACTGTACACATTCCTGTCTGGATGTAAGTCGCTTCTCCTTGGCTTCCTTTAGTAAGCGTACCACCTTTATGCTGTCGCCTTTAGTATATTGCATAGCATTGGCTATAAATGTTGCAAATGCGAGAAAAGCTGCAAGAATTATTTTTTTTATCATGATAAATAACTAATATATTATATTTTACTTCTTTTTCTTATACTCTCTCTTCATTCCGAAGTTAAGTCCGACATAGATATTAAGCGAGCCGAAATAGCTGCTCGAAGAGAAACGGCTTTTTTTATAATTGTAGGTATGCAAAACTGTATTTGCACCGGCATACCATGTGTCGTTGTTCCATACCACACCGAAGCGCCCGATACCATCGAAATTAAAATTTTTAAAGTTGAAATCTTCAAATGACTTGCCATACTTCATTACGTCAGCCTTCGTGTTCTTATATGCCACAGCTGCCGACAGTGATGCCGAGAACAGACAGTTGCGAAGAAAAACCCAATTGTAGGCATATCCTACAGAGGCTGAATACGACTGGTATTTTACATTGTTGAATTTAAAATCCTCGTTTAGTGTAATGCCGTCAGCATTTTCCGAACCTGTGTTTCCTATGCCTGCAACGAGATTCTTTAATGCGTCATAGTCAAGCGATAGCGAATGGCTTGTATATCCAATACCTGTCAACAGCGAACCGCAACTTTTCTTCTGTCTTGTGCTTTGGCTGAAAGCTGCTGGATAAGAAAACTTCTTGTGGTTGAATATATAATAGAGGTCAAAGCCTTTTATCCCCACAGACAATCCCCCGAAGGGCATTCCTATAAGTTTATCAGTATTAATGTTGTCTCCAAGTCGCACTTTAGTGATGCGGTAGTCATTGCCAGTCTTACGGTAATACAAATCGATTCCGAGCATTGAACTGTAGAGACTAAGGTCAAATTCAGTTTTCTTATTGCTACTGTTTATATGTTTCACATCGAGGGTATATCCCAGGAATATCCACCGCCATCCTACATAAGGTCCTACCTTGATTCCCGGTTTCGGGGCAAAGGCAAACGACTGTCCCGACTTGCTGTTTATGATGTACGCCTCATACGTATATGTATTCTGCAGCATTACAGTATAGTTGTAATGTTGAGGCTCGATATAGTCCGTGTCAATATCATTAAATCCCCGAAACACTTTAGTGAATACCCTGCCGATGGAATGTAATAAATCGCTTTTTTTATTAGGCTTAACAGCTTCTTTGTCGTTGTCTACAACAATACTGTCCGTAGAGCGGCCAACCACAAAAGTTAGAGTTGTATCCTTTTGTGTTTGAGCCCGTCCGGCTATCGTGAAGAGGTTAATAATAAAGAATGCAAGTATTGTGCGTATAACGGTTTTCATTCTGTCGCAAAATAAAAAAATGATACGGGGATTAGAACTTTCCGAGAATTCTGTCCATTACCCAATTCACGGGAGTTGCCGAAATGCTCGTGCATGAACATTTTCCCTTACCCTGCAAATCTTCCACAACAGCCTTAATCAGTGGCTTCTGTACGTATGTAGGATTTGTAACCGTGATATTTGACTTTCCTATACTCGTTACGAGCCTTATCGGAGAATAGCTGAATACGGAAAAGCTCATAGCTCCTTTGTCGCCGATAATCTCTATACGGTCTTCGCGTGCAGATTCGTGCCCTACGAAGCACCATGATCCACTTCCCGGTAGTCCGTTTTCAAAGCGGAAACAAGCGCTCACACTATCTTCTGCCTCGTATAGTCCGCCTCTATTGGCACATATTCCGTTTGCCTCAACGATAACACCAAACAGATCCTGAAGCAAATCGAGCTGATGCGGAGCCATATCATAAAAATATCCGCCTCCGGCAATCTCTGGTATAATGCGCCAAGGCCTTTCGTCGCCCTTGAGGGAATCAAATGGGCGAGCCGGACTTGAGTATCTCACCTGCACATTTATTATTTTTCCAATTTCGCCACTCTCTATGATATTCTTAACCTTGTTGAAATACGGCAGACACCGGCGATAGTATGCAACGAAACATGGGATGCCGGTTTGTTCGCTGACGCGGTTTATTCTTGCACAGTCGTCATAGCTGGCTGCCAAAGGCTTCTCTACGTATACTGGTTTTCCGGCATACATTGCCATGATAGCATATGTCGCATGACTAGCCGGAGGTGTAGCGATATATATAGCGTTCACGTTCGGATCATCTATAAGCTCCTGTGCATCTGTATACCATTTCTTTATTCCGTGTTGTTCGGCATAAGACCGTGCCTTATCAGCAGTACGGCTCATTACGGCAACAACTTCAGAGCCGTCAATTTCGCTAAACGCAGGTCCGGATTTCATATTCACGACCTCGCCACAACCTATAAATCCCCATCTTATATTTTTCATCTCAATTACCAATGAATATTCTTTAATGCAAAGATAAAGCAAACTGAGAGGAGAATAAAATGAAATTATTCATTTTTT
>DCBP01000070.1 GCA_002314055.1 Prevotella sp. UBA1104 | reverse complement strand
AGTAAATCCAGTAAACATCATTATTTCTATCAAACGCTCCGGGTGTTTGGCCCAAACGCTTCTGGTGTTTCGCCCAAACGCTCCGAGTGTTTGGCCCAAACGCTGCTGGTGAAAAATAAAATCGGGCATTAATCACTAACAATCACTAATAATCAGCTGTCGTGTAGAAAGTTTCTTTTATTTTTGCATCCCGAAAAAATAATTTAATAATTAAATAATTTATAGCCATGACAAACAACAAGAATACAGATAATGCCATTATGGGACGAAATGCCGACGGAGTGTTGCGGCTGAGAATGGTTTGCGGACTGGCAGGATATGCCGTCTACGTGATGCTCGAGGAAAAACTGAATGAAGAGGGCGGCAGTCTCGCCGCCGACTATTTCGCACTGGGCTTCGACTTCCATGCCGATGCCGCTCTGGTGAAGCAGGTGGCAGAGGATTTCGCCCTCTTCACCGTATCCGACGACGGCAAGACGCTCAAAAGAAAAGAAGAAACAAAAGAAACAGAAAAAGTCCCCCTCCACCCCCTTAAAGAAAAAGAAAATAAAAAAGAAACAGAAAGAGGCAGAGAAGAGGAGAAGAATAAGGCAGATGAAAAAATCAAAAGCGGGAAAGACGATTCTGATGCTTCCGTGGAAGGAAAAAAATATTCAGATGCTCAGATAGACAAGTTCTGCTCGAACTTCCAGAAATTCTGGAACGAAACACTGAAGAAGACAAACTCCAGATTGCGCCCGATTACCATTATCGACCGGACGCGACGCTCAAGACTCTCATATCTGCGGCGACGGTTCAACGACCAGCAGATTTACTATTTCGCATACAGGGCTGCCATGTCGCCATTCCTCAATGCCCGCAACGGACGACTTAACCAGCCTGCCGACATCAACTGGATGCTCGCCTCGGAGGAGAGAATAGTGAAGATTATAGAGGGAAATTTGTAGGAATTTTTCTGTAAAGTGTTGGTCGTTAAAGTGAAAAAACTTATCTTTGCAAAAGAATTGTTTTAATGACAGCAAGAGACGATAAAGACAGAGAAAAAACTGGCAGGGAGAACCTCGGAAAGTTCTTCTATGACTTGGCAAAAACAACATTCGCTGTAATGGTGTTAGGTAACACCATGTCTATATTTGGTATGACAGAGTTCAGCATAAAGTCAATATATATGGCATTATTGGGAGTTATAATAACATCATTGTTTGCAAGTATCGGAAATAGAATATTAACAAGAAAATAATATTATGGATGGATTGATATTTACTTTTTCGCTGCTGATAGTAGTAGCTGGAGGATTCCTCGCCTGGACATACACCAAGCGCGGAAAGAAATGGCTCGAGAACCTGTAGAAAAGCAAATTGTTGCCTGTAAATTTTGTGTTCTCACGGGAATAGCGTAACTTTGCACCTGGTTGGCAAACTGCCAGCTAAGGGGTGCTGCCGCAATTGCGGATGCTGAGATTAAACCCAACACTGCCTGATCCGGGTAATGCCGGCGTAGGTAAATAACAGAAATTCCCCTTTATTCAGTAAAAAGTTTTCTGCCTCGACCTGACGAGAGACAGGGTGGGGCGGAGTGTAAACAGGTAACAACCAAAATGAAACAAATCAATGGCGTGGCAATGGCTGCCGTATGCGTATTGTGTGCACAGCAGGCCCTTGCCGAGCAGAAAGTTGACACCGTCAGCGTGCATCAGCTCAACGAGGTGGTTGTAAAGGCTGTGCGTGCACAGAAAAATGCACCGTATGCCGTGGCAAACATCCAGAAATCAGATCTTCAGAACTTTGCAACAACGGGTAAGGAACTCCCGTTCCTCTTCTCACGCACACCGGGCATCCTGGCTTGGAGCGAGACGGGAACAGGTACCGGAACCACTTATATGCGCATGCGTGGAGTGGGCGACAGCCGTATCAACGTTACTGTTGACGGAGTGCCTCTCAATTCGCCTGAAGACCAGTGCGTGTTCTGGGCAAACATGAACAGCTACGCTGCTCTCATGGGCAGCGTGCAGATACAGCGCGGAGTGGGAGCGTCGACAAACGGCGACGGAGCTTTCGGAGGTTCCGTGTCTCTGCAGACTGCCGCTCCTTCTACCAAGCCGTTCGGAGAAATCACCGGTTCCTTCGGCTCTTATAATACTTATAACGTTGGAGCAAGCTTCTCTACTGGTCTGCTCTTCAACCATCTCATCTTCGACGGAGCTTACCACGAGACTTCTACCGACGGATTCGTTGACGGAACTCGCGGACGCTCGGGCTCTTACTATGGCGGACTGACCTGGCTGGGCAACAACTTCCAGATTCGCTACAAGAACATCGGAAACTACGAGAAGACAGGACAGGCATGGAACTATATCGCCGGACCTAACGGAACGGAGTCGTATAAGGAAATCTGGGACATGGGACTCGGACGCATGAACGACCTCAACGGTAAATACAAAGAGGTGAACGGAAAATACGTGTTCACTCCTTATACCTATCGCGACGGACGCAAATGGGACCGCACGACCGACAATTTCTATCAGAACCACAATATCCTATCCGCCACATGGCAGCCTTCTGACCACTGGAGCCACAACATCGCCCTCCACTACACCTACGGACAGGGTTACTACAAGGACTTCCGCGCCAACAAGGCTCTCTCTAAATTCGGTATCTACGAGACTAACGAGAAGGGTAAGGAAATAAAAACCGATGCCGTAAGACGCAAGGGACTCACGCAGAATGCCTACGGACTGGTTTACAACGTGAACTTCAAGACTGACTCATGGGATGTTATCGCAGGAACAAGTCTTCAGCAGTTCCGCGGCAGCCACTGGGGATATGTTACTTATATCAAAGACGAGGCTCTGGAGAAGAAATACTTCGACCAGAACGGACGCTATAAATATTATGATTCTGATGCCAAGAAGGATGACTACAGCGCATTCCTGAAGGCTACATACACCTTCTGTCAGAACTGGAACGTATTTGCCGACCTGCAGTATCGCCACGTGCGCTATACTACCGACGGACAGAACGATAAGTTCTACTGGAACGAAAACGGCGGATACACAGCTCAGTTGCTCAACGTTGACGACAACTTCAACTTCTTCAACCCTAAGGCTGGTATCTCTTATACCAACGGCGGACACAAGGTTTATGCTTCAGTTGCTATGGCAAACCGTGAGCCGGAGCGTAACAACTACACCGACAACGGTAACTACCCTTACCCGAAGGCTGAAAAGGTTATCGACGTGGAGGCTGGATATCAGTTCAACGGCACTAACTGGCATGCCGGAGCTAACTTCTACTATATGAACTATAAGGATCAGCTCGTACAGACTGGCGAGATTTCTGATATCGGCGAGAACCTCACCACTAATATTAAGAAGTCTTACCGTATGGGTGTGGAACTTTCTGCCGGATGGGCACCACTCTCTTGGTTGAGCGTTGAGGGTAACGCTGCCCTCAGCAAGAACAAGATTAAAGACTTCGACGAGTATGTCTCTGCCGTTGATGCCGACTGGAACGACGTAGACCCTGTACACAACCACTACAGCAACTCTACACTTGCCTATTCACCAAGTGCTATACTCAACGGATTCGTAGATTTCCATCACAAAGGATTCAGTGCAACATGGCACACAAACTTCGTTAGCAAGCAGTATCTCAACAACTCAGAATTCAGTTCGCTGCCTTGCTTCTCACAGTCTGACCTCAGTTTGGCTTATCAGAGCAAGGTTACAAAATGCGGATTCAAGAGCGTGAAGATTGGTCTTGACTTCAACAACATCTTTGCCCGTCACTATGCAATCATGGGTTACGATTATGGAACTTACGTAGACGGAAAGCGTGGCACATGGCTCTCTTACGTTCCTGCTGCCGGCTTCAACGTGATGGGTCATCTCACTCTGAGATTCTAATTGACTTGATATTATATGTGGTAAAATGTCGAAGCCCTCGATGGGCTTCGGCATTTTTCCTATAAGTCCTATAAGTCCCATAAGTCCCATAAGTCCTATAAGTCCCATAAGTCCTATAAGTCCCATAAGTCCTATAAGTCTCATAACTCCCAAAACTCCCAAAAATAAAAACAAAAAATGCAACAATACCTTCTCGCCCACTGGCTCGACATCTTCACAACCCTTTTAGGTCTTCTTTACATCTGGCTCGAATACCGTGCCCACATTGCCCTATGGCTCGTAAGCATCATCATGCCCGCCATGGACATCTGGCTCTACTGGACCCACGGACTCTACGGCGATGCCGGAATGGCGGCATACTACACCGTTGCCGGAGTCTACGGCTTTATTATGTGGCGTTATGGAGCACTCATAAGAACCCTTATGGGCAGAAACGACGGTAAGAAAATCGTTTATGAAATCCCGATTACACACATGCCACTGAAGAAATACCTGCCCGTGGCCCTCTGTTTCATTCTTGCATGGGGCGCCACATACTGGGTGCTCACGACATGGACCAACAGTACCGTGCCGCTCCTCGACGCCTTCACCAATGCCTTGAGCTTCGTCGGTCTGTGGGCTCTCGCCAAGAAATACATCGAGCAGTGGGTATTCTGGATCATCGTGGATGCCGTATGCTTCTATTTATATATAGGTAAGGGAATTCCGTTTAAGGCTGGTCTCTACGGACTATATACCATTATTGCCGTTGCAGGATACTTCAAGTGGGAGAGAATGTCAACTGAAATCCACCCTGGAACCCACCCAGGAACCCACCCTGAAACCCACCCTGGCCCTCCCGAAGGGAGGGAATGAAAGATATGGATTAATAGAAAAAGTTATAAGAGAAACGATAATGTTGATAAATAATGAAATAAACAAAGACCAACTCCCGAACGACATGAAGCAAACTTCATTCCCTCCCTTCGGGAGGGTTAGGGTGGG
>DCBP01000029.1 GCA_002314055.1 Prevotella sp. UBA1104 | reverse complement strand
ACCGAGTGGAAAACTCCAATGACAACGGCTATATCTGGCATACCACTGGTGCTGGCAAGACCTTGACATCGTTCAAGGCAGCCCAGCTTGTATCAGAGTTGGATGATGTGGATAAGGTAATGTTTGTGGTTGACCGCCACGACCTTGACACGCAGACGCAAGACGAATACGAGGCTTTTGAGCCTGGCGCCGTTGACAGCACCGATAATACAGATGAGTTGGTAAAGCGTCTACACAGCAACTCAAAGATTATTATTACCACCATACAGAAGCTCAATGCCGCTGTCAGCAAACAGTGGTACAGCAGCCGTATTGAGGAGATACGCCATTCTCGCATCGTGATGATCTTTGATGAATGTCATCGAAGCCATTTCGGTGATTGCCATAAGAACATCGTGAAGTTCTTCGACAACACGCAGATATTCGGTTTTACAGGTACTCCTATCTTTGTGGAGAATGCGGTGGACGGACACACTACAAAGGAGATTTTCGGTAACTGCCTCCACAAGTATTTGATTAAGGATGCCATAGCCGATGAAAACGTGCTTGGCTTCCTTGTGGAGTATTACCACGGCAACGAGGATGTGGACGATGCCGACCAAGACCGCATGACGGAGATAGCAAAATTCATCCTTAATAATTTCAATAAGTCAACATTTGACGGAGAGTTTGACGCATTGTTTGCCGTGCAGTCTGTGCCTATGCTAATCCGTTACTACAAGATATTCAAGAGCCTCAATCCGAAGATTAGGATTGGAGCAGTCTTTACATACGCTGCCAACAGTAGCCAAGATGATGAATTGACTGGCATGAACACTGGTGGTTTTGCCTGCGACAGCACAGGCGAGGCTGACGAACTGCAAGCTATCATGGATGACTATAATAATATGTATGGGACGAGTTTCACAACGGAAAATTTCCGTGCATATTACGATGACATCAACCTCCGCATGAAGAAAAAGAAGGCTGACATGAAGCCTCTCGACCTCTGTTTGGTTGTCGGAATGTTCCTTACAGGCTTTGACAGCAAGAAACTCAATACGCTCTATGTTGACAAGAACATGGAGTATCACGGTTTACTGCAAGCGTTCAGCCGTACCAACCGTGTATTGAATGAGAAGAAACGTTTCGGTAAGGTGGTTTGCTTCCGTAACTTGAAGAGCA
The DNA here is from genome assembly GCA_002314055.1 of Prevotella sp. UBA1104. Lineage (GTDB taxonomy): Bacteria > Bacteroidota > Bacteroidia > Bacteroidales > Bacteroidaceae > Prevotella. The sequence continues at coordinate 6,865 of DCBP01000029.1, read as the reverse complement.
AGGTGGATGAGTCCATCAAACTTTTCAGCAACAACAATAATCTTGAAGATATTGTGCGTCCACCGTTTGAGGAGGTCAAGAAAGACTATCAAGAACTGACAAAGGACTTTTGGGAGCATTATCCCGAACCTCATTTTGTGGACTATTTGCAGAGTGAGAACGACAAGAAACAGTTTATCCTTGCTTTCCGTGACATCATCAAGAAGCACGCAGAAATACAGGTATATGACGAATTTGAGGAGGATGCTCCAGACCTTGGCATGGCCGAACAGCAGTTCATGGATTTTCGCAGCAAGTATCTTGATATATACGATTCATTTGCCGTCAGCAATAAAGAGCCCCAAAAAGAATATCACATTCCGGAAGACGAATCCTGTATGGCAAGTGAGCCAGACCCACGACAGGAAGCCGCTACAGGACTTGGAGACATTGATTTCTGCCTGGAACTGCTGCATAGCGACATCATAAATGTTGCCTATATCTTGGAGCTGATTGCCGACCTCAATCCATACAGTGAGGACTATTCCGAAAAGCGTAAGCACATCATCGACACGATGATTAAGGATGCCGAACTACGCAGTAAGGCAAAGCTCATCGACGGATTCATCCAAAAGAATGTGGATGATGACCGTGACAATTTCATGGCTCGCAAACAAAAGGCTGACGGCACAAGCGACCTCGAAGAACGCTTGAACAACTACATCACGACAGAACGTAATAATGCCATCAATACGCTTGCCAAGGATGAAGATTTGGATGCTTCCGTGCTCAACCATTACCTCTCAGAATATGACTACCTGCAAAAAGAGCAGCCAGAAATCATACAAGAGGCATTGAAAGCGAAACACCTGGGACTGATAAAAAAGCGCAAGGCATTAACAAGAATACTCGACAAATTACGTTCTATTATAAGAACATTCAGTTGGGAATAATCAAAAGATATAAAAGGAAATAACGATATGAGCGAAGAATTACAACAGAAACTCCGTGACCAGCTTTGGGAAGTCGCAAACAAATTGCGTGGCAATATGTCTGCCAGTGACTTCATGTATTTCACCCTTGGCTTTATCTTCTACAAGTATTTGTCGGAGAAGATAGAGAAGCATGCTAATGACGCATTGGTGGATGATGAAGTCACGTTCAAAGAGCTGTGGGCAATGGAGAAAGACGAAGATGTAGAAGAGTTACAGGAGGGTGTAAAGACCGAGTGCTTGGAGAATATCGGCTACTTTATTGAACCAAACTTCCTGTTCTCGTCTGTTATTGAGAGTATCAAGAAGAAGGAGAATATCCTGCCGATGCTTGAACGCTCATTGAAGCGTATTGAGGACAGTACTCTCGGACAGGACAGCGAAGAAGACTTTGGCGGTCTATTCTCTGACATTGACCTCGCTTCGCCTAAGTTGGGTAAAACTGCCGATGACAAGAATACATTGGTGAGCAATGTACTTCTTGCCCTTGATGATATTGACTTTGGTGTGGAAGCATCGCAAGAGATTGACATTCTCGGTGATGCCTACGAGTATATGATTAGCCAGTTTGCCGCTGGCGCAGGCAAGAAAGCTGGAGAGTTCTATACACCACAGGAAGTAAGCCGTATCTTGGCAGAGATTGTAACCATCGGTCACGCTCGTCTGCGTAATGTCTACGACCCAACCTGTGGTAGTGGTTCGCTATTGCTTCGTGCTGCAAGCATCGGTCATGCCAACGAGATATTCGGACAGGAGAAGAATCCTACGACCTACAATTTGGCTCGTATGAATATGCTTCTTCATGGCATCAAGTTCAGCAACTTCCGCATAGAAAATGGCGATACATTGGAGGCTGATGCCTTCGGCGATACTCAGTTTGATGCGGTGGTGGCAAATCCTCCTTTCTCTGCCGAATGGACTGCTGCCGACAAGTTCAACAACGATGACCGTTTCAGCAAGGCAGGACGCTTGGCACCACGCAAGACTGCCGACTATGCTTTCATTCTTCACATGATTTATCACCTCAATGAAGGTGGCACAATGGCTTGTGTCGCTCCTCATGGTGTGTTGTTCCGTGGCAATGCTGAGGGTGTAATCCGCCGTTTCCTCATTGAGAAGAAGAATTACGTGGATGCCATCATCGGACTTCCTGCCAATATATTCTATGGTACAAGCATCCCAACTTGTATCTTGGTATTCAAGAAGTGCCGTAAGGAAGATGACAACATTCTGTTCATTGATGCCAGCAAGGAGTTTGAGAAGGTAAAGACGCAGAATAAGCTCCGTCCGCAACACATCAAGAAGATTGTCGACACCTATCGCGAGCGCAAGGAAATAGAAAAGTACAGCCATCTTGCTACACTACAGGAAGTGGTGGAAAATGATTACAATCTCAACATTCCTCGCTATGTTGATACATTCGAGGAAGAAGAGCCTATTGACATTCACGCTGTCATGAAAGAAATCAAGGAATTGGAAGCCAAACGTGCCGACCTTGACAAGGAGATTGAAGGTTATCTGAAAGAATTGGGATTGGTGTAAGTGTTACGTATTAAGGATTAGTGATTAGGGGTTATGGCAGAAAAGAACAACATACCGCAGTTTGTGAATAGCGACTCCTTCATGGCAGACAAGAACTATATCAAGTGGTTGTCTGACTTGAAGAAACGCTTCCGTATGGCACAACTCAAAGCTGCTGTCAAAGTGAATACGGAAATGCTCAAATTCTACTGGAGTTTGGGCGAGGATATTTGTGAGAAGCAGAAACAATATAAGTGGGGTGCAAACTTCATGAAACGGTTGAGCCTTGATTTGCGTGCGGAATTTCCTCGGGCAGAGGGATTTTCTATGGCTAACCTATATAACATAAAGAAGTGGTTTGTATTCTATTCTTCTCAAACTGAATTTTTCTACCAAGCTGGTAGAAAATTACAAGAAGTGGAAAATTCCTCTGTGAAAATGCCAGAAATCCTGCTTTGTGTACCTTGGAGACACCAAACGGTTATTGTTTCCAAGTGCGACACGATAAATGCAGCCTTGTTTTATCTCAACAAGGTCATTGAAGGCAACATGAGCCGTACCGAGTTGGAGAATGTGGTTAAGGCTCAACTATACGAGCATACTGGCAAGGCATTGAATAACTTTGATGTTACATTGCCACAACCTCAAAACGAATTGGCAACAGAGATTATAAAAGACCCTTACAAGTTGGATTTCTTCTCATTGCCAAGCAAGTTCAGCGAAATGGACCTGGAGAACAAGTTAGCCACCAACATTACTCGTTTCCTCTTGGAACTGGGTAAGGGCTTTGCGTATGTAGGTCGGCAGATGGAACTTGATACTCCAAGTGGCAAGTCTTACTTCCCCGACATGGTTTTCTATCATACTCGGCTGAAATGCTATGTGGTGGTAGAACTGAAAATCGTGGACTTTATGCCAGAGTTCATCGGCAAACTGAATTTCTACGTTTCGGCTGCTGACGAGTTGCTTAGAGGTGATGGAGACAATCCAAGCATTGGTATTCTTCTTTGCAAGGACAAAGATTCGTCTGTTGTGGAATGGTCTCTGCGTGGCATCACCACTCCTTTAGGCGTGGCAAGTTATCAGTTGCAAGAGGTTTATGAACGGACACTGCTTGAAATTAAGCAGGAAGCCTCTGAGAAAGAAGAATAAGAATGTTTGAAATCTGCCACAACTTGTGGAAGAATTTGTTTGCCAAGTAGTGGACGAATAAAACCATGTAACTGGCATGTAACTGAAAGGCTCTGAAATGTACAGGAAGCACCCATAATCCCTTCTATAATAGGGAAGGAGGCATGTAACTACGATGTAACTGGCATGTAACTGAGCCATTGTTGGTGAACTTAAATTAAGGATTAAAAATGACAACGACAATAAATAACGAACATAAGAAACTCAATGTCCCAAATCTCAGATTTCCTGAGTTTCAGGGGGAGTGGGAGAAGTGCAAGTTAGAGGATTACGGGAAAGTTGTAACAGGCAACACTCCTCCTACTAAAGATATTGAGAATTACGAAAATGGAACATATCTTTGGGCTTCTCCTGCTGATTTAGGCACAACAAAATCTGTTGCAGAGACAAAGACCATGTTGTCTGCCATAGGTTTTTCTAAAACAAGACCATTGCCTAAAGGTAGCGTTCTTGTAACTTGCATAGGTTCTACTATTGGTAAAACAGGAATGGCTACAAAAGAAATGTCAACGAATCAGCAAATAAATTCCATTGTGGTCAATGACAATAACGACAATGAGTTTGTATATTATGCAATACAAAGTGCATTTCCTCGTTATTTATCATCTATTGCCGTTCAAGCTGTTCCTATTATCTCTAAGTCATCCTTTGAATTGTTGCCTAACAAAAGACCTTGTTTACAAGAACAAAAGAAAATAGGCAAGTTTATCTCCTTGCTTGACGAGCGCATCGCAACTCAAAACAAAATCATTGAGGATTTGAAGAAACTAAAGTCTGCGATTATTGAAAATGTATTTGATGATAAACATTCAGAAAGACTACAATTGGATAATGTTGGATCATATATTCGTGGATTAACTTATAGCAGTAACGATGTTGTTGAACATGGTGGCACACTTGTTATGCGCTCAAACAATATTGTTAATGGAAGTTTGCTTGATTACAATAACAATGTTGTATTCGTTAATAAGCAAATGTCAGCAGAACAGCAATTACAAAATGGAGATATTGTTATCTGTATGGCAAACGGAAGTTCTTCTTTGGTTGGCAAATCTTCTTTCTATGACGGCAATTGTCATTCACCTATAACCGTTGGGGCATTTTGCGGTATATACCGTTCTAAAGAACCGATTGTAAAATGGTTGTTTCAAACAAACAAATACCGTAGATATATTTGGAACTCTTTGCAAGGTGGTAATGGTGCAATTGCAAATTTGAACGGAGAAGATATACTAAACATGTCATTTTCAATCCCTAATGCCCCCATCAAGGATACTTGTGTAAAGATGCTAACATCGGTGGATTCTGCTCTTGAAAACAATATGTCGCTCTGTGCATTATATACTTTACAGAAGCAGCACCTGCTCCGCCAAATGTTTATATAAACATCTGGCGAAGCAGATATTGCTTTTGCTTGTTCAATAGTTCTAATAAATCTGTTTCCGTTTTTATCTTCTGCCCCAATGTGAATAGGCGCTTTCCTATTCGTTGCTGCATTTCAAGAGAGGGAAGAGAAAAAGGTATATTACATAGTCCTTCAAAAGACAAGCATTGTCTAACACTTCCCTCCAATCTCTTTTGTATTTCACAATAGAAATGCTTCGATTCAAAAAAGAAATCAATGTATTCAGGTGCTACGTTTTCTTGGGTTCGGAAGCAAATATACATAGGACTAACGATGCCTTTTTCAAAAGTTGTCAGGCGAGCAATAGAACCAACGTTTATTCGTGCAGGATTAAAGGCAAAGTCGTTCTTTTCTACGATTTTGTAGTTAGAAGTATCTTCGCTTGCAACATTTCTATTTTCAAATTGATCACTCTGCTTTATGAACCCTTGACGATTGCTAACCGACAAGACGTTTTGAATCGCATTGTTTTTATTACGCTTAGAAATCTGCTCAATGACATTGCCTATATGCGAAGTGGTTTTAGTATTAGGCGTATATTCAATTTCAATAATCGCAGACCTACGAACTTCAAAATCCTTAATCAAGGGACTAAGAGTTAGGCTTATACAAATAGAGAATGGCAACATTGTACATTTGGGTGAGATTGCACAAATATATCAGCCTCAGACTATATCTTCAACAGAATTAACGGAAGATGGTTTTCTTGTATATGGAGCAAATGGCATTATTGGTAAATATAAAGAATATAACCATAAGACAGAACAAATCTGTATAACTTGCCGTGGTAATACTTGCGGTATGGTAAATTACACCAAACCCATGTCGTGGATAACAGGAAATGCGATGGTGATAAACACAGATGAACATCCAAACAAGGTGTGCAAGAGATATTTGTACCATTATCTTTCTGCGTATAACTTCAATAGTATAATTTCAGGGTCAGGACAACCACAAATTGTACGCACTCCATTAGAGAAGTTAGAAATAACATTGCCTTCCATTTTTGAACAAGAACAGAAGGCAATGCTACTTGATAGGATTCAAGCTAAAATTGAAATTAGTAATCGTGTATTAAGCCTATATCAGGGACAGAAACAATATTTACTTCGCCAGATGTTTATATGAACATTTGGCGAAGCAGATACTGTTTTTGAGAATTATAGAGGGCAAGCAATAGCCTCTCTGTTTCTATTTTGCAGTCTATATGACCCAGTATAGAGTATATTCGTTTTTGATTTTCTAAGGTTGGTAGTTTAATACTTGCCTTCTCAAAGTCAGCCTTACACAGGTTGAATCTCGTACTTCCTTGTGCATAAGGATAGATAAACTTTCGGAATGCTGTTGAAGAAACGTAGTAAGACAGATACGGAGGAAAAGCCACTTCCTTATTTGTGATATGAATACCAAAACAGAAACTATTCAGATACACTTTTTCTTTGCCAAGAAATACAGAACCGATACCAACTTCATTTGGTGTTTCCGATGACATGGTGAATAAGACATCACCATATTCGACAATATTCTGTTTCTCACCATCTTTGATTGCCACATATTGAAAATCATTTTCATTGATGATATTGTTTGAATACACATTCAGATAAGTTATGAAAGGTTTACCTGAACCAAAATCTTGTGCAGACTTTCCTGATAGTCCAGAATATGGAGTACCAAGTTCTGCAAAAGAAGTCATTACTTCGTTACCATGTTGAGCATATAATGTGTCATTTAGTCCCTTGATTAAGGACTGCAACTTGTCAATGATTTTGTTTTGGGT
>DCBP01000027.1 GCA_002314055.1 Prevotella sp. UBA1104 | reverse complement strand
CAACTGAGCTATTGAAGCATTGTTTGCTATCGTTCTTGATTGCGGTTGCAAAGGTACGGCGTTTTTTTTATTCCTCCAAATATTTTCAAAAGAAATTTCATTTTTAGAGCAAAAAAATTGTTTTTGCTACTATTTTTATCCGTTTAACCTTAATATATAGGGGACGCGGATTACAAAAATCAAGCACCGATATTTACATATTATGTTTCACTCGAAATGCGGGTCTTGTCGGTTTCCGACCAAAGTCCAGAACTTGATTTCTTTATATTCCAAGTTCTGGATTTTGTCCGAGCACCTTTCGCTGTTCCTCGAGAATGCCCATCAGTTCATCCATCGTAGAAGCGCGCAGCATAGCGATGCGGGTTTGGCGAAAATTTGCGATGCCCTTGAATATCGGACTCGCAGCGAGATGACGTCTTGTATGAAGTATGCCACGGTATTCATCGATACGTTCCACATTGACACGCAGTTGCTCTTCGAGGATATCGAGTTTCTTGTTGAAATCAAGCGAGGCATCAGGCTGCTTACCGTCGAGATAATCACGTATTTCCTTAAAAATCCATGGTCTGCCGAATGTCGCCCGACCTATCATCACTGCGTCCACGCCATATTCTTCAAAAGCATGGCGTGTTTCCTCGGGAGTAGTTATATCGCCATTCCCGATAATAGGAATATTGATGTGCGGATTGCGTTTCACTTCGCCGATAAGGGTCCAGTCGGCATTGCCGGTGTACATCTGTGCGCGTGTCCTGCCATGAATGGTGAGAGCCTGTATGCCGCAATCCTGCAACTGTTCAGCGAGGTCGGTTATAACAAGATTGTCGCTGTTCCAGCCCAATCGCGTTTTTACTGTTACCGGGGTGTTTACCGCCTTAACCACATTACGTGTAATATCGAGCAGAAGGGGAATATTCTGGAGCATTCCGGCTCCGGCACCTTTTCCTGCCACCTTCTTCACCGGACAGCCGAAATTAATGTCGATTACATCCGGATGAGCCTGATCTTCCACAATCTTGGCAGCTTCAACCATGGAGTCTACATCCCTGCCGTATATCTGTATTCCGACAGGGCGTTCTTCATCACAGACAGTAAGTTTGCTGACCGTACTCTTCACGGAGCGCACCAAAGCCTCGGCACTGACAAATTCCGTGTACACCATCGACGCACCGTATCGCTTGCAGAGCATACGAAAGCCAATATCCGTTACGTCCTCCATTGGAGCGAGGAATAAGGGATTGGCACCGAATTCTATGTTTCCTATTTTCATTTTTCTTTTTTAGTGGGTGGATAAGAGTTATAAGACTTATAGGACATATAAGGCTTATAGGACTTATAGAACATATTAGACATATAATAATGAAGAAGTTCTATCTTTTATCTAATAAGATGATATACTCCTCCGGCAAGAGCTTTCAACACGCCTTGCATTTCAAGGGTGAAGAGAGTTGACGTAATACTGTTTATTGGTATCGAAGTTTTTGCCGACAATACATTTAACTGCATGTCGCCGTTCTCGGCAAGACAGTCTACGATAACCTTTTCATCACCTTTAAATTCTGGGAAAAGCGATCGCTCAATACCTTGTCCGCGTGCTGCAGCAAGAGTGGCATCCGTCTCCCATCCCATTGATTTTATTATATCATCAGCAGAAGTTACGAGGCGGGCGCCATTGTCTCGGATAAGATTATTGCAGCCTTCGGAGTATTTATCGCCTATCCTTCCGGGGAAGGCAAATACCTCTCTGCCATATTCCTGTGCCATGGAACAAGTAATGAGACCTCCGCCGCGAGCTGCGCTCTCAACGAGTATCGTTGCGTCAGACATGCCTGCCACAATGCGGTTACGCCGTACGAAGTTTATCTTGTCCGCATTGGTTCGGGTGAAATGCTCAGTGAGCAGTCCGCCGCAGTTCAGCATCCTGTCTGCTGTCTCCCTATGGCGCGGCGGATATAGGTTGTCGAGTCCGTGAGCGAGTACGCCAACCGTGGGTATACCGTTGTTGAGCGATGAGCGATGGGCGATGATATCCACGCCGTATGCCAGTCCACTGACAATAAGCAACTCCGGACATTTTTCCTTCAGCTGTTCCACAAGAGCCTTGATGACATCCTCGGCATATACGGTGGCATGCCGTGTTCCTACGATATTCACTATACGCTTGCTGTTAAGATCGGCATTGCCCTTATAAAAAAGTACGAGCGGAGCATCGGTGCAACTCTTCAGTCGCGACGGATAAGCATCATCTATCACCGTGAGTACTTGTATGTCATTGGCGGCAACATATTTTGCCTCTTCTTCAGCCCGTTCTCTCATCATGTTCATATTCTGTAGCGACGACACGAGACGAGATGAAATATCGGGCGCAATATCGCGGATATTTTTGCAGTTTTCTACTATTGCCGAGAATGAGCCGGCACGCTGCAGCAAGTTGCGCATTGCGGGAATGTGGAAAAAGCTCATTCGGGCAAGTGCCATGGCATTTATCATCTCTTTGGTTATTGTGGACATGGGGCTATTATTTTCCTATGTATTCTTTAAATGCTTCATCATACTCTTGGCTGTTGGCAAGTTTGCCGTCGACTATGCAGACGAGGTCTATGACGCCCTTGAAACAGAGTTTGTTGTCGGAGGCACGATAGATGTCTTGATGGAACACGTATTTTATACCTTCTTTCGTAAGGTTAAGACGGGAATAGAACTCGTCGTCGCACTGCAATGGGGTTTTGAACTGCAGGTTCATCCTCGCCACCACGGCATCAACGCCACGGCGGTGCATATCGGCAAAGCTGAGTCCACACTGCTGCAGAAACAGATGCCGCGTATGCTCTGCATAATGCAGATAGTTAGCATTGTTTACAATGCCTTCGATGTCGCACTCGTAGTCGCGAACCATCATCTTAGTTTCAAATATATATTTCATTAGAATGTGTAATTTTTCTCGTAAGACTCAGAGTTCTCGAGCAACTCAAAGTTTTCTCTATTCTCCGAGTTCTCTCAGAAATCATAAATCTCTGAGTCATAAAAAATCTATAGCCACAACACGCTTTCGTTGCCCATATTAAACAATAAATCGAGTATGCTCATATTAGGGAGAAAGCCGTGGCGCATGGCATAAACCTGGTAATATGGCTTTGAATTGAAATCGGGGTCTGGCAGCGGATGTTTCGGTCGAATGGTGTCCCTCAAATCAACGATACCGCTGTCCTTTGCCTCCTCTGCCGTAATATAATGATCAGTGAACGATATGTTGGGCTCTATATCGAGCAGTTCGCACATCTTCCTGCATATTGCCATATTGAAATCATAAAGGCTACAGAAACGGTCTTTAAAAAACGGAATGATATCATCAGCATAATATTCAAAGAAAGGAGATTCGCCATAGGCACTTTTCAAGGCATTCCAGTGCACATGTCGCCAATTGCCGTGGTCGCTTATCCCGCCACCGGGTTTTACCGGAACGCTAAGCGAAAGAGCACCGTTGGGAGTCGCTATTACACAACGGTTACGGTATGTCTGTTTTATGAAACTGTCGTGATTCTCTATCAGCACCTTGTTGAAGCGGTTCAACTTCTGATACCACTGCACCGGACCGAAATACGCTGAGGATAATAGAACTGTCATATCATTTTTCTTTTCACATTATAAACCACAATACACTCAAAGCGGTACAACCCACCTGTTTTTTCTGAAACTTCCGAAGAAGGATTCGCTATTCCCTTTTGAATAGACAATCATCACGATACGTCCGATGACGTGGTCTTCGGGCACAAAACCGTAATATCTGCTGTCTGGCGAGGCATCGCCAGGCATAACAGACATCCAGTAATAGTTCTTTGAGAAATAGGCATAGCGCGTCTCTTTCCCGTCAAGAATCAGTTTCCCGTTTACAATATCCGCCATGCGGTGTTCGTGTATGCGAAAAGTGTTGCAAAGCAATTTTATGTTCCATGGCGTCACTTCCACCATTCGGCACTTGCGTGGAGGAATAATTATATTATGGTCGACGATAACGGTATCGCCGGGACCTGCCATGCAGAATGCGGCATAAACGGGACGGGACGAAACATTGTTGAGCGTATCGAGGGGATAGTTGAAGGCTACGAGTTCTCCTTTTCCTATCTTCTTGCCGAACCACCGGCTATAGGGGAAGAATTTTTCGCCGCCTGTACGCAGTCCATAGCTCCACCTGTTCACCAGCACACGGTCGCCGCCTATGAGCCAAGGCTTTATGCCCGACTCCGGCACGGTATAGATGGCGAACGCCAATCCGCGGAACAGCAGCATTGCCGCTGCTGCCACGAAGATGGCTGTTATGAACTTTAATGAACTGCGCATGGGTATGATACCTTACTTTATATTGTCAACGAAGCGGAACAAACGGTTCCATCTTATTCCAGAGAATCCACGGCGGTCTGGATCGCTCGACCACCAGATGAATATCGGTTTACCTACGATATGATCCTCTGGCACAAAGCCCCAATAACGAGAGTCTGCCGAATTATGGCGGTTATCGCCCATCATCCAGTAGTAGTCCATCTTAAATGTATAATGGTCAGTCTGCTTACCGTTGATATAAATCTTACCGCCTTTCACTTCAAGCCGGTTATGCTCATAAGCCTGAATAGGGCGCTCATAGATAGCAATATTCTTCATGTTGAGCTTTATCGTCGCTCCCTTCTTCGGTATCCAAATCGGTCCGTAGTTGTCGCGGGTCCATCCCGTCACGGCATCAAGCGGATATAGAATATCGTCTTTCAACTCTGGAGCGAGAGAGATGCTCTTTACAAGCGCCTTGTTGGCAGCAAGTGCCTTTGCGGCATGCTTTGTGAGCGGCATGTATCCGTTTTGGTTCAGACTGGTAAGGTCTTCCATGCTGATACCAAGGTCTTTCATCACATCATCGGGAATAGACTGGTTAAGTTTCACGTTGTAAGTATACTGCACATTGTCTGGTTCCTTATTAGCTTTCCCGTCGAGATATACAATGCGGTTTTTTATCTGAAGCGTCATTCCTGGCAAACCGACACAACGCTTTACATAGTTTTCGCGACGGTCTGTAGGACGGCTGATTATCTCGCCGAACTGCTGTGGATTTGAGGCAACATACTGTCTACCTGTATTATAGACGTTTTTAAAATAATCATATTGCTGCTGAGCATTCATCGCACTGAGGTTCACCGGCTGGTTTGCAAGCAGCTGATAGCCCATTGAATAGCAGATGTCGCGATAGAAATCTGCATTCTGATAGTTCTCTACAAGGGTGTCGCCAGCCGGGTAGTTGAACACTACAATATCGTTGAGTTTCACGTTGCCCAGTCCTTTTACTCTACGGTAATCCCAATGCGGCCACTCTATATACGACTTTGTATTGATTACCGGCAAGGTATGTTGGGTAAGCGGCATCGTAAGCGGTGTTTCCGGAATACGCGGACCATAGCTGACTTTGCTCACGAAGAGGTAATCGCCAGTAAGAAGCGATTTTTCGAGAGACGATGACGGAATAACATAATTCTGGAAGAAGAACTGGTTGATGAAATATACTGCGACAAGTGCAAATACGAGGGCATCAACCCATGACATTACGAAGCGTACCGGACCTTCGGCGTCTTTCCACCATTGCCATCTTATTTTCTTCGATATATATACATCATAGATGAACGGCACAACGATTAAGCCGAGCCAACTTTTCACCCATACGAGAAACAGCAGATAAAGCACCAGTACTCCGATAAACTTTGCCCACTGTACCTTCATGTTAAGGTTTTGTTTTTCTTTGTCTATCATTTTTTTCTTATTTTTTATGGGAGTAATGGGACTTATAAGACTTATATGACCTATATGACCTATAAGACCTATATGACTTATAAGACCTATAGAAGACCCCACTCTTCATTCCACACTCATTAAAACTTAAACATGTCGCTGATGGTGAGCAGTCCGTTGTGTTCTTTTGTATACTCAGCAGCCAATACCGCACCGAGGGCAAAGCCCTTACGAGAGTGAGCATCATGCGTTATCGTAATGCAGTCGGCATCGCTGTCGTATATTACAGAATGTATGCCCGGCACCTCATCGCGACGTATACTCTCGATAGGAAGCTCGTCCGAAGGCACATCATTTGTACCCTCCACCGTTCCGTCGGCAAGACGCTGCACACCCTTCACCCAAGACTTCTTGCGGTCGATGTCGCCGACAATCTCTTCAGCAAGAGTTATCGCCGTACCGCTCGGAGCATCAAGTTTATGGATGTGGTGTGTCTCCTCCATACGCACGTCATACTGAGGGAAACCGTTCATTATCTTGGCAAGATAACGGTTGACGGCAGAGAATATAGCAACACCGATAGAGAAGTTTGAAGCCCAGAACAAAGTCTGTCCGCCTTCTGCCGAACACATCTTGCGAACGTCATCGCCATGATCTTTCATCCATCCCGTAGAGCCGGAAACCACCTTCACATTATTTTTGAAGGCACGGAGGTAATTGCCGTATGCCGCCGTAGGGTTGGTGAATTCAATAGCCACATCAGCACTCTTGAATGCCTCGCTGTCGAAATCCTGCTGGTTGTCGATGTCAATAATGCACACTATTTCATGACCACGGTCTTTGGCAATCTGCTCAATCATCTTGCCCATCTTTCCGTAGCCTATCAATGCTATTTTCATAATACCTTTATTTGTTTTATTGTTTTATATTGTTGTTTTTAACATGCAAATATAATGATTTTACTTTTTATGCTACATTTTTTAGGCTTAAATTTGCATAAATGGCCATTCATTGTGGCGTAGCAAGAGAATTTGCAGTATATTTGCAAGTTCAATAAACGAAAATTTATCTTTTTAACTGATATATTTATGGTGCTGAATTATATTTGGATTGCATTTTTTATAATCGCATTTGCAGTTGCCGTGGTGAAACTTGTCTTCATGGGCGACTTTGATGTTTTCCCGAACATGATGAATTCCACGTTCGATTCATCGAAGACTGCCTTCGAGATATCCTTAGGGCTTACAGGAGTATTGTCGCTATGGCTCGGCATCATGAAGATTGGAGAAAAGGGAGGTATGGTAAATGCCTTGGCAAGGATTCTCTCGCCGGTGTTCTGCAAGCTGTTTCCCGACATTCCGAAAGGACATCCTGTTACAGGATCTATTTTTATGAACATCGCCGCAAACATGCTGGGACTGGACAATGCTGCCACTCCGCTCGGATTGAAGGCAATGGAACAGTTGCAACAGCTGAACCCGAAGAAGGACACGGCGACAAACCCGATGATAATGTTTCTCGTGCTCAATACCAGCGGACTTACTCTTATCCCCGTGAGCATAATGGTATACAGGGCACAGATGGGGGCGGCTCAGCCTACTGATATCTTTATACCAATTCTGCTCGCCACATTCTTCTCTACCATAGCCGGAATTGTAATTACAAGCCTTTATCAGCATATAAACCTGCTGAACCGCGTGATGATTCTTACCGTTGGCGGAATGTGTCTTGCCGTGGCTGGCATTATATGGGGATTCGGACAGCTCGACAAGAGCCAGATGAATATCGTTAGCACTACGGTAGCGAATATCCTTCTGATGACAATCATCGTTGGCTTTATCCTTGCCGGAGTAAGGAAACGGGTGAATGTTTATGACGCCTTTATAGAGGGAGCAAAGGAGGGATTCCAAACTGCCGTGAGAATTATTCCTTATCTTGTAGCTATCCTTGTGGGCATAGGGGTATTCCGCGCTTCGGGAGCAATGGATATGCTCATCGGCGGAGTGAAATGGTGTGTGGAAGCTTGCGGCGGCAACACCGACTTTGTCGGCGCTTTGCCTACGGCTCTTATGAAACCACTGTCGGGAAGTGGTGCCAGAGGCATGATGGTTGATGCAATGACGACATACGGAGCTGACTCTTTTGTGGGCAGACTGAGCTGCGTGTTCCAGGGATCTACCGACACCACATTCTATATCCTCGCCGTATATTTCGGCAGCGTGGGCATAAGATATACCCGACATGCCGTGGCTTGCGGACTGCTTGCCGACCTTGCCGGTGTCATTGCGGCTATCGCTATCTGCTATATGTTCTTTTAAAAGCAATCAAAATAATTAGACATGCGGGAATTTTTTCTCATATTGAATGATAATGCTATGGAATATAACAGGAAAAAGATAAGTAGCTATAAGACGCTGACCGTTTACAAGAAAAGTGAATGTGTGTTTGACATAACTTATTATTTTGTCAAGACATTCCTTGAACGTGCACACGACCGCACTGTCGACCAAATGCAACAAGCGGCACGCTCCTGCAAGCAGAATATAGTGGAGGGCTACAGCGATGCCGAAGGCTCTACTTCTTCGGAGCACAAGCTCACGGTAATAGCAAAGGGTAGCCTTGAGGAATTAAAAGAAGATTATATGGACTATTTGCGAAACAACGGTTTGGAAATCTGGGGACCTACGCATCCTAAGTATATTGCTGCAGTACCATTATGCAAGAGGCACAACGACAGTGAATGGTATCGCAGACAGATAAAAGGACGTTCTGCTGAAGATATAGCCAATTTGGCACTGATAACAATCCACCAGACACTTGCCTTATTACGTGGGTACATCGACTGGCAAGACCGCCGGTTCCTCACAGAAGGTGGAATTCATGAACAAAGGTATAAAGCGAGAGTGGAATATAGGAATGGAAAAAGATATAAATAATGAGATTTAGGGAGATTGGGAGGTAGTGTAGGTTTGGAAAGTAGTGTAGGTTTGGGAGATAGTGTAGGTTTGGTAAGGAAACCTACAACCCCTACCAAACCTACAACACTTACCAAACCTTACAACCCCTACCCCTAACCCCTACAACAAAGAAAATATGGCGAATTTAAAATCATTAGCAAAGGATACTGCAATATATGGAATGAGCAGTATCGTGGGAAGATTCTTAAACTATCTTCTCGTGCCGTTATATACGGCAAAACTATCAGCTGCCAGTGGCGGCTACGGTGTTATAACAAATGTATATGCCTATACGGCATTGCTCATGGTAATCCTGACATACGGAATGGAGACAACTTTCTTCCGCTTTGCCAACAAGGAGAACGAAGACCCGCAGAAGGTTTATACGACAACATTAATCAGCGTTGGATTCACATCTCTGCTGTTTATAATTCTCGTATTGCTGTTCATCAACCCCATCTCGGCATTCATGGGCTACTCCAACCATGAGTCTTACGTATGGGTGATGGCAATTACCGTGGCAATCGATGCCTTCCAGTGTATTCCATTCGCTTATCTGAGATACAAGAAGCGCCCGATGAAATTTGCAGCCCTGAAGATGCTGAATATCTTCATGGCAATTGCACTTAATATCGTGTTCTTCCTCATTCTTCCAAACATCTATGAGGCTAATGACGGAACGGGAGCCATTGCGAATATCTACGACCCTACTGTGGGTGCAGGATACGCTTTCTACATAAATCTATTCTGTTCGGCTTCGCTAACGTTCTTCTTCTGGAAGGAACTATTCTGCCAGAAATACTCTTTCGACATGCAGCTTCTGAAACGGATGATGAGCTACAGCTGGCCTATCCTCGTGCTTGGTATTGCCGGAATATTAAATCAGACTGCCGACAAGATTCTGTTTCCGAAGATATATACCGGGGCTGATGCCCACACCCAGCTTGGTATCTATGGCGCAGCAAGCAAGATTGCCATGATTATGGCCATGATTACACAGGCGTTCCGCTATGCCTACGAACCATTCGTGTTCGGAAAGTCAAAGGACAAGGATAACCGCGACACTTATGCAAAGGCTATGAAATATTTCATAATATTCACCCTGCTCGCTTTTCTTGTTGTAATAGGATATATGGATGTGTTGCGCCATATTATCGGCAGAGACTACTGGGAGGGACTCAAGGTCGTACCTATCGTAATGGCTGCCGAGATAATGATGGGAGTATATTTCAATCTCTCGTTCTGGTATAAGCTCATCGACAAAACAATTTGGGGAGCATACTTCTCCGGTGTGGGTTGTGCTGTGCTCCTCGCTGTAAATATTATCTTCGTGCCGCGATATGGATATATGGCTTGTGCATGGGCTGGATTTGCCGGCTACGGCACGGCTATGGTTCTGTCATATTTTGTGGGACAAAAGAAATATCCTATCAACTATCCGATGAAGGAAATAAGCCTATATGTGGTTATCACCGTGGCTTTGTATTTCTGTATGACGGCTGCCAACAGGAATTTGCCTCTCGCTCTTGCTCTTGCGGTTAACACGCTGCTCGGACTTCTCTTCATTGCATACATCATAAAGAAAGATTTCCCGCTGAGCAGTCTGCCGGTTATTGGCAAACGGTTCAAGAAATAACGGGACTCAACAATATTGAATATATCACTAACGATATTGAATATATCACTATAATATAACGACAAAATATGAAAAAGAAAAAATCTATCTTTTTGGCTGGACTGTTGGCTCTCGCTGCCGGCAACGCCAATGCCGACGAGGGTATGTGGACTCTCTACAACCTGCCGGAGGCTGTATATGAGCAGATGAAAAGCTACGGCTTTAACCGCTCATACGACGGACTGTACAGTGGCAACGATGCCATAATGAAGTCGGTGGTAAACTTCTCTGGATTCTGCTCTGGAATCGTCGTGTCGCCAGACGGACTCGTGTTTACTAACCACCACTGCGGATTCGAAGCTATCCGTTCCCATTCTACCGTTGACCACGACTATATGTTGAACGGCTTCTATGCCAAGTCGTATGAAGAGGAACTGCCTAACGAGAACATGTTCGTTAGCTTTATGGTGGAACAAAAGGATATTACCGACGAACTGCGCCAGAAAGGTCTCTACGATCTGCCTATCGACAAGCAGGACGTGTTCCTCGACTCCATCGAGAACGTAATGTCGAAGGATGTGAAGAAGAAAGACCCTACACTGCGCCTCGAGATTAAGCCTTACTACGAGGGAAACAAGTTCTTTGCCACTACTTACCGCGACTTTAACGACCTCAGACTTGTATTTACCGTACCGAAGTCGATGGGTAAGTTCGGAGGCGAGACCGACAACTGGATGTGGCCGCGACAGACCTGCGACTACTCGGTGTTCCGCATCTATGCCGACCCGAAGACCAACGGACCGGCTGAATACTCTAAAGACAACGTGCCTTATCATCCGGAACACTGGACTCGTGTTTCGCTCGACGGATACAAGGAGGGCGACTTTGCCATGACTGTGGGATATCCTGGTTCCACGAGCCGCTATCTTTCGTCTTACGGCATTAAGGAACGCCGCGATGCCGATAATGAGCCGAGAGCTCAGGTGCGTGGCGTAAAACAGGAGATTATGCAGCGCCACATGCGTGCCGATGAGGCTGTACGCATCAAATACGACTCTAAATACGCACAGAGTTCTAACTACTGGAAAAATTCCATCGGAATGAACAAGTGTATCGACTCTATTGGCATCATCCGACAGAAGCAGGAGTTTGAAACGCGTATAAAGGCTTATCAGGACAGTACGGGATTCCTTAAAGGCAAACTCGACTTCCAGAAGATGCAAGACCTTTATGCCAAGCGCCTCGACACGGAATATGCATTCACCAACTGGATTGAAACCTTCCGACGCACTTCTGAATTTAACACCCGTGCCCTGAAGGCTCTTAACGGCATGGAAGTGAAGGGACCGAAAGACAAGCCTCAGAAGCAGTATATGGTTTTCGACGACAACAGTTCTGAATGGGATGCTGCTCTCGACAAAGAGGTTATGGCTACTCTGCTGAAGAATTACCGCGAACATGTTGACGCTAAATACCTGCCGACTATCTACAAGAAAATCGACAAGCAGTTTGGTGGCGACTACTCTAAATACGTTGAGTATCTCTACAGCAAGTCTATCCTGATGAAGAGCGGCGAGAAGATTTTCTTCAACAAGAAGGGATACAAGAATGATCCGGGCATTGAATACGGTATGTCTATCAAGGATATATACGACGACATAATAGAGAAATACCGTGCTGTCTCTCCTGATATCGAGCAACAGGAACGCTATCTCTGTGATGCTAAGATTAGAATGGAGATGGATATGCCTCACTATAGCGACGCCAACTTCACTATGCGACTGAGCTACGGTCAGGTGAAGAACCTCAACGTTGGCGGAAAGCCTGCCGGATATTATACTACTGCCGAGAGCATCGTCGACAAGATGAACGTGGGCGACAAGGTGGTTGACTATTATGCTGAACCTGTTATGCACCAGCTGATGGGAGCTAAAGACTTCGGCAAGTATGCCGACAAGACTACCGGCAAGATGCAGCTCTGCTTCCTCACCAACAACGATATCACTGGCGGAAACTCCGGTTCGCCTATCTTCAACGGCAACGGCGAACTCATCGGTCTTGCCTTCGACGGCAACTGGGACTCTCTCTCGAGCGACATCCATTTCGACCGTGTTCTCGCACGCTGTATCGGTGTGGATATCCGCTACGTGCTTTACTTGATGGACAAGTGGGGACATGCCGACCGCCTGCTTAAAGAACTGGGCGTAGAGAAATAATCCTCTAAACAGGGTATGACATTAATAAATCCGCTTAATTCCTTGGCTAATGCCCACGGAATTTAAGCGGATTTTCTTTGTTCAAGCAAAAATGTTTTTCATGATACCCGACTATAAAGGCTTAACCCACATTGCAGCTAT
>DCBP01000114.1 GCA_002314055.1 Prevotella sp. UBA1104 | reverse complement strand
TCGACATTTATTCCGACATGCTTCACTCATATATTATCGAACTGAAATATGCCAAGAGCAAGGATCCGGAAACAAGGGTTGAAGAGCTGAGAAAGCAGGCAGTGGAACAGGTAAAGCGTTATGCTGAGACGGAAATGGTGAAGTCTGCCGTTAAGACAACCACTCTTCACCGTATAGTTGTTGTTTTCCACGGCACGGAGATGGTGGTGTGCGAGGAGGTATAACAGAAGGAAATAGATAATAATAACGAAAAATAGAGATGTTGATATTGCAGGAACTTTTGGGTAAGCAGAAAAGAATACTGACATTGTCATCGGCAGCGGCGGCAATAGTTGTCGTCGTGATATTGTGTCTTTATCTCCAGCCCCACCAATACCCGAAGGAACTCTCTGCCATAGACTCCCTGAGCGAAAGCCGCCCAGACAGAGCCTTGAAACTTCTGAAACGTTTGCCGGAACGCTCTTTAGACGGCGATGCCGACCGTATGTATTATGCCCTGCTGCGTATAAAAGTTTCCAACAACCTTTATGAACCTCAGAAAGACAGTACGATATTCCGTGTCGTAGACTATTTTGATGATTACGGAGATAAAGACAAGCATAGGGAGTCATGCTACTATCTCGGCAAATATTATGTCGAGCACAGCGATGCTCCACAGGCATTGAAATGTTTCCAAACGGCATTGGATTTGTCAGACGACAAGACACCATTGTCGTTTAAGAGCAAAGTGTACAGCCAGAGCGGAACGCTGTTCCTGTATCAAAATCTGACTGAAGAGGCATTGCAAATGTACCGTGAGTCATACAAGTGTGATTCTTTACTAGGAGACACATCAAATATGTCAAACACTTTACGTGATATGGCACAAGTGTACAGTGTTTGTGGAAAGTATGATACATGTGAGAAGCTATTGAAAAAGGCTTATATAATGGCACTGAAAAAACATGATGTTTCCATTATGAATACGATATCTTTTGTTTTGGCATCATGTTATATAGACATGGGCAGATTTTCAGACGTATATTCCCAATTACCAGAGCTTCTTGGAAATATTGACAAAGTTAATGTGTCTCCAGTTTATTGCATTGCAGCAAAATTGTACGATAAGATAGGACGTGTGGATTCTTGTGAATATTATTGTCGCAAGATAATGTCAGTTGGTGATGTATATGCTCGTGAGTATGCTTCAGGTAAGCTTGCGGAATATTATTCTTCTGTAGCTGATTATTCAAAGGTTATATGTTATTTGAAAAAGAACGAATCACTCTCAGACTCTGTACGTATAGTAACCTCGACGGAAGCAATGAGCCGTATGCATGCACTTTACAATTACAGTCTTAAGGAGAGGGAGAATCTGGAATTGCGGTCTAGAAATGTTCAGAAAACCTATATGCTTGTACTTGCTTTTATGACGTTTCTAACGGTTATTGCTTACATTACCCGTCTTAACGAGAGAAATAAAAGACGTTGCCTTGAGTTTGAGCAGTCCAATTATTTTCTGAAAGATTTGTATAATTCTTTGAATGAGAAATTTTGTGCAGAAAGAAGTAATAACGAAAAAACAGTATCAGAACTCAGGTCAGCTCTTGATTCGGCTTTGAATTCGATAGACGATATGGATAAATCCAAGGATGCCTCAAAGTCTCGTATATATGAAATTATAAACAAAAGGCTGAATGGTAAAAAGGGCTTGTCTGAGGTGGAGTGGCATAATATCGATTGTTTATTTGATGAAGTGTATCCTCATTTTAAAGAGCAGATTTATGGGAATCATTATGTTGATGAACGCGAATACAGGATGTGTATGTTGATTAAACTTGGTCTTCGCAATATTGATATCTCTCTTTTGATGTATCGTACAAAGGGCTCTATATCTTCTGCGCGTTCAATGCTGTATAAAAAGTTCTTTAACAGGAAAGGGTCTGCGCAGGAGTTTAATGATTTTATAAAGTCTTTATAACCAAAGGTTTATGCGTATCGATTAAACGAAAATTAAACATTCTTGCCCCCCCGAAACAGAATTAAACTTTTTCTAAACCATTTTTTTTTAGCTTTATTTTTCGTATTCGTATCTTTGCAGCATGATTCTAATTAGTTAAGTGAAATGAATATGAAAAGAAATTTTATTTTTTTATGTTTTGTTTTTAATGTATTGTGTGTCTCTGCTTATTGTAATAAAAGCAGTGTGGAATTAACTTATGACAATACAACGATAATAAGACATGGTCATCCGCATGCAATTCCCGTTGTGCAAGAAGATGGCGACGAGGTAACCATCAAGTGTGACTCAACATTATTAGATGTTGACATTGTAATCCGCGACCAGTACGGCAACATTATGAACCAGTCTACGCAGACAATCGGTCCCGACGAAATAAGAATATATGTTCCAAATACAGATGTTGACTGTGAGAAGACCACAATTGACCTCTATTATGACCGCAAACATCTGAGCGGTTATTTCAATGAATAAATTATAAAGATAAGTATCGGTTTCATCGATAAATTTTCCCGATGAAACTAAAAATTAACATTTTAACTAAAAGTTTATGAATAGTAAAATCCTATTTGTTTCAAGTTCAATGCTTCTTGCATTGACACTTGTCTCCTGCTCGCAAGACACGGAAGTGATGGTAGAACCGGAACGCAGCGAAATCCGTTCTTTGCAAGGCGTCCGTAACCTTACTCGACAGCTAAAAGAGTACGACAGCCAGTTTACCTATGACAATGCCGAAAACTTGCAGCCTGTAACCCGTCTCCCCAAAATAACCTACAGCAAGGGAGATATAGTGAAGGTAGCCATTTCCGATGTAAAGGGCGGTCTTCGTGGCGTCGGTGGTGGTGCCGGTGGCGTTATCGTCGGTGCAGCCACATCCTCGTTGATAAAATTCGGCACGATAACCGTAAAGAAACTCCTCTGGGGATATATCAAGGACAAATACCTGACTCCAAAAGTCTACCGCAGCAACTCCCCTTGTCAGTATGCCGACAGCATCGGCTATTACCACAACGACCTGGAATACGCCATGTATGATGCCGACCGCAGCAGTTCCGACAAACCGTCCATACAGCTTGTTGCCGATGCCAATGCAAGACTTCTCACCATGTCTACTGGTTTCAACAAGGACAGCGGACTCACGGCTGCCGAACAACTGTCAATAGCATCTGATATCGATGCCATCAGAAACACCGACGAAACCCTTTCCTTTACCGAATACTGCAACAAACTGAAAGAACAGAATCCCGAAGACAGCGAATACATCGACTACTGTGCCGAATACATATATACTGCAGTCTATGCCAACCTTTCCAATCTCGCCGAATACACCGACAACGTAATCTACCAGATACAACATTCCAACGTGACGTACAGGATAAACAGACACTTTATAGCGGCATACAG
>DCBP01000132.1 GCA_002314055.1 Prevotella sp. UBA1104 | reverse complement strand
CGGCACAGTAGTCGATGTATTCGCTGTCTTCGGGATTATGTTTTTTCAGTTTGTTGCAGTATTCGGTGAAGGAAAGATTTTCGTCGGTATTTCTTATGACATCCAGTTCATTTGAAATCGACAGTATCTGAGCTGCGGTGAGTCCGCCATCTTTGTTGAAACCAGTAGACATGGTGAGAAGTCTTGCATTGGCATCGGCAACAAGCTGTATGGACGGTTTGTCGGAGCTGCTGCGGTCGGCATCATACATGGCGTATTCCAGATCGTTGTGGTAGTAGCCTATGCTGTCGGCATACTGGCAAAGGGAGTTACTGCGGTAGACTTTTGGAGTCAGGTATTTGTCCTTGATATATCCCCAAAGGAGTTTCTTTACGGTTATCGTGCCGAACTTTATCAAGGAAGATGTGGCTGCACCGACGATAACACCTCCGGCTCCTCCGCCGACACCGCACAATCCGCCTTTAACATCGGAAATGGCAATTTTCACTATATCGCCCTTGCTGTAGGTTATTTTGGGGAGGCGGGTGACAGGCTGCAAGTTTTCAGCATTGTTATAGGTAAACTGGCTGTCGTACTCTTTTAGCTGTCGAGTAAGGTTACGGACGCCTTGCGAAGAACGAATTTCACTGCGGTCCGGTTCTGCCGTCACTTCCGTGTCTTGAGAGCATGAGGCAAGTGTCAGACTAAAAAATGCGACACCTGCAATCAATGAAAATTTTGTTTCCATATCATTTCGCTTTAATTGTTAATATTGGATTTAATCGAAAAAAAGTCTCGATGAAACCGTGGATTTTTGAATTTATTCTTCAAAATAACCGCTCAAGTGTCTGCGGTCATAATAAAGGTCAATTGTACTCTTCTCGCCTTCACCATCTATACTCGGAACATAGATTGTTGTCTCGTTTGGACCTATTGTCTGGGTTGAATGGTGTATCACATTACCGAACTGGTCGCGAATTACGACATCTACATCATTAATAAGTGAATCACAAGAGAGATTTACATCATCACCGTCGGAGGTAACATTGGGAACCGCATTAGGATGACCGGAATGCCAATCTGTCCCATGCCTATGTATCCAAGAAACAGGTTTTTCACTTGCATACACAAACTGGATATAAAAAAGGCTCAAACAAACAATAATAAAACTTTTTGCTTTCATATATATGTATATTTTGAATTATCGCTTGCAAATATATAAAAGAAAGCAAAATAGTCTTATATTATACAGTTCAATTTTTGTTCAATTTTACTTCATGGGGGGGGAAAAAAAAGTTGTTCAACAAATATTCAATTTTCGTTTTAAAACACTGTCTATAAGGACCTTATATATTTGTCAAAATCTTTTGCTGTTCCGTCTTTCCCTGTCATTTTTCTGTACATTTTTTGTCTTGACATGGATATTGTACTTGGTTGACGACACATTATTACTGCGATATCAGCATTAAAAAAACCTATTTTTATAAGCATGCATATCTTAAAATCATGCTCACTTAGAGGATATTTCTGATATACACGATCCTTAAAACCTGGAGTAACACTTTCTATAGTATCACGTATTTCCGTCCAATCTATATCTGTAATTTTTTCTTTTGTATCAAGACGTAAACGTATAATATCATAAACATGAACTAAAGAACGTTCTTCTGAATTTTGATTACAGCTTGTATTTTCATTGTTACACTGTTTCTGTGAACAAACATCCGTATACATTTTTTCCAAATGTTCGCATAAAGATTCATAGTCTGCTATTTTTTTCTTTCTTTTATTATCCAAATAAATAAAAAAAAGCAATGGAAACAACAATAACAGAACAATTATTATAAATGTATATTTCATGGTACCATGCTCTATTTCCAACTTGCTGAGTTCCTTTTCCCGTAAGTTGTAATTATAAAGCGACTGCATTTTTGAAACAGCTTCTGATGATTCACTTACACTCAAAGAATCAGAAACTTTCATATACTTTTTTATATACGGTAGTGCTGCATTAGCATTTCCTTTAGATACATAATAGTCAAGGACGTAACTTAAAACAGTCTGTTTTGAATAAATATTATCCAGATTCATAACTCTATAATAACAAGCATTCGCCGAATCTATTTTATTTGCATCCAAATATAACCTTACTGCAAGACAATAATATGGAGGTTTTAAACTTTCTGAAATTTCTATTTCTTTGGGGAAAATCTTGTTTGCGGAAGGCTTGTCTCCCTTTTCATAAAGCAATGAAGCAAGGACAAAAGATATTGTTGGCTGAATTCTTTTACATTCAACTGTCTCACACATCGTATATGCACGTTGCAACAGACTTATGCTTTTGTCTATTTCACCAAGATATTTATATGTTTGTGCAATATCCCGTAAACCATGAACCATATTCAATGTGTCTTTCAATATAGAGTCACAGGAATAGGACTTTTGATACATTTTTAGGGCATCTTCATACATGTCTTGATAAAGGAACAAGGTTCCGCTCTGACTGTACACCTTGCTCTTGAACGACAACGGCGTACTTTCATCCGATAAGTTCAAGGCTGTCTGGAAACATTTCAATGCCTGTGGAGCATCGTTGTGCTCTACATAGTATTTGCCGAGATAATAACATGACTCTCTATGCTTGTCCCTATCTCTGCTATTCTCAAAGAAATCACAGACACGGAATATCGTACTGTCTTTCTGCGGTTCATACAGGTTATTGGCTGTCTTTATCTTCAGAAGGGCATAATACATGCGGTCGGCATCGCCGTCTAAAGAGCGTTCTGGCAGCCGCTTCAGAAGTTTCAAGGCACTGTCGGGACGACTTTCGCTCAGCGAGTCTATGGAAGCAAGTTCCTTCGGGTATTGGTGGGGCTGGAGATAAAGACACAATATCACGACGACAACTATTGCCGCCGCTGCCGAAGACAATGTCAGTACTATTTTCTGTTTACTCGAAAGTTCATGCAATATCAACATCTCTATTTTTCGTTATTATCTATTTCCTTCTGTTATACCTCCTCGCACACCA
>DCBP01000131.1 GCA_002314055.1 Prevotella sp. UBA1104 | reverse complement strand
CGGCACAGTAGTCGATGTATTCAGCATCTTCGGGATTCTGTTCTTTCAGTTTGTTGCAGTATTCGGTAAAGGAAAGGGTTTCGTCGGTGTTTCTGATGGCATCGATATCAGATGCTATTGACAGTTGTTCGGCTGCCGTGAGTCCGCCGTCTTTGTTGAAACCAGTAGACATGGTGAGAAGTCTTGCATTGGCATCGGCAACAAGCTGTATGGACGGTTTGTCAGAACTGCTGCGGTCGGCATCATACATGGCGTATTCCAGATCGTTGTGGTAGTAACCGATGCTGTCGGCATACTGGCAAAGGGAGTTACTGCGATAGACTTTAGGCTTGAGATAGTTGTCCTTGATATATCCCCAAAGGAGTTTCTTTACGGTTATCGTGCCGAATTTTATCAACGAGGATGTGGCTGCACCAACGATAATGCCACCGGCACCACCACCGACGCCACGAAGACCGCCCTTTACATCGGAAATGGCTATCTTCACTATATCTCCCTTGCTGTAGGTTATCTTGGGGAGACGGGTAACAGGCTGCAAGTTTTCGGTATTGTCATAGGTAAACTGGCTGTCGTACTCTTTTAGCTGTCGAGTAAGGTTACGGACGCCTTGCGAAGAACGAATTTCACTGCGGTCCGGTTCTGCCGTCACTTCCGTGTCTTGCGAACAGGAGGCAAGTGTCAGACTAAAAAGAGCAACACCTGCAAATAATAATTTTGTTGTTGTCATATTATTTTGATTATTAGTTAATATCTGGTTCCATCGAGATTAATTTTCCGATGAAACCGTGGATTTTTGATAGTTTATTATTCAAAATAGCCGCTCAAGTGTTTGCGGTCATAATATAGGTCGATGCTTGTCTTCTCGCTCTCACCATCTGTACTTGGAACATATATTGTTGTTTCGTTAGGACCGATGGTTTGGGTTGAATGGTGTATCACATTACGATACTGGTCACGAATTACGATATCTACATTATATAAGGTTGAGTCACACTTGATGGTAACGTCGTCACCGTCTTCTTCAACAATAGGTATTGAATGTGGATGACCAACAATAACATCCAAATAGTCCTGATTTTTCAATTCTACTATTCCACCCAATGCTTCTGCTGAAGAAAGCGACAGAAGTGTTAATGCTGCTATAAATAAGTCTTTTTTCATTTTATTCATTGCTTACGTTTATTATTTCGCTGCAAATTTATGAAATGAAGGAAGACAATAAAAATTTTAGACTTTAGAAATTATTTAGTTTTTTATCAGGGGGGGTAACAAACTTTAGCTAAAATTTAGAGCACGAAAGCAAACGATTGATTATAAAGACCTTATATACGCATCGAATTGTTTTGCACTACCTGTAAAACCTGAAAGTTTTTTATACAAATTCGTACGCATTTGTGTTATTGCACCTTGGGTGCGGCTCAATAAAATTGCAATTTCCGAATTAAGAAAGCCAAGTTTCGACAAAATACAGATTCTATACTCATAATCATCAAGTCCGCATCTGTCATAAATGTTTTCTTTAAAATGGGGATAAATATAATCAAATGATATCTCTATATCTTTCCACGCCTTACTTGGAATGTATTTCCTCTCCATAAGACGTTTACGAATTTTCTCATAAACGTCAAGTTTCATTGTTTTTCTCTGATCTGAATTTAATACGGCATCTTGTAAAGCTTTTGACAATTCATTAATAGTTTTTTTGTAACTTTCAATTTCTACAGATTTCCTAGAGCCAAGAAGCTCCAATTGTAAAGTCAAATCTGAAATTTTCCTGTCTTTAAGTATTGACTGCACTTCGTTCTGTTCACGCACGGAGTCATACATCTGCCCCAAATGTTCATACAAACTGGTCAAACTGGCATATTTCGACTTACTTTTAATACGGAAAAGAGCAAACACAAAACATACAAGTACTAACAGGAAAACAAAAAAGGCACAATAATAAGTTTTTTTTCTGTTCTCCTCCAACAACATGGTGTTCTCCCGTTCTCTCAGACTATAATTATATAGAGCATGTATCTTCGCAACGGCATCCACAGAACTTTCACTGCGAATTGAGTCAGAAACTTCCCTATACCTTTTAAGACAGTTCATTACATTTGCCAAATCATTTCTTTTAGAATAATAATCCATCATAAAAGACAACGACTGTTCCTTTGCATATATTGTACCGACAGACAACAGTCTCTTGCCATACACGAATGCAGAATCCTCGACATTCAATCTACTGTATACTGTCATTGCAACAGAAAAAGCTGGAGAAGCTGTCTTTTTATCGACATATGGTAATGTATGCCTCAGCAGTTTTAAAGCCGATAACAGCTTTTTCTCCTTTAAATACATGCTTATTAATGATAATGAAACAGTATGTTCCAAATATTTATCACCTAATGTAGATGCAAAGGCAGAAGCCTTTTCCAGAAAAAACGCACAACTGTCTGACTTGTCTATATGTCGATAGACCTGCCCAATATCACGAAGCCCATGAATCATATTTACAGTATCATGTAATACAGAATCAAGACTATACGATTTCTTATAATTTTGGAGTGCCTCATCAAACATATCCTGTTCAAGAAACAACGTTCCGCTCTGACTGTACACCTTGCTCTTGAACGACAACGGCGTGCTTTCATCCGATAAGTCCAAGGCTGTCTGGAAGCATTTCAGTGCCTGTGGGGCATCGCTATGCTCTACGTAATATTTGCCGAGATAGTAGCATGACTCTCTATATTTGTCCTTGTCTCTGCTTTCTTCAAAGAAATCACAGACACGGAATATCGTACTGTCTTTCTGCGGTTCATACAGGTTGTTGGCTGTCTTTATCTTCAGAAGAGCATAATACATGCGGTCGGCATCATTCTCTAAAGAGCGTTCCGGCAGCCGCTTCAGAAGTTTCAAGGCACTGTCGGGACGGCTTTCGCTCAGCGAGTCTATGGNNCGGTCGGCATCGCCGTCTAAAGAGCGTTCTGGCAGCCGCTTCAGAAGTTTCAAGGCACTGTCGGGACGACTTTCGCTCAGCGAGTCTATGGAAGCAAGTTCCTTCGGGTATTGGTGGGGCTGGAGATAAAGACACAATATCACGACGACAACTATTGCCGCCACTACCGATGACAAAGTCAGTATTCTTTTCTGTTTTCCCGAAAGTTCCTGAAATATCAACATCTCTATTTTTCGTTATTATTATCTATTTCCTAATGTTATACCTCCTCGCACACCACCATCTCCGTGCCGTGGAAAACAACAACTATACGGTGAAGAGTGGTTGTCTTAACGGCAGACTTCACCATTTCCGTCTCAGCATAACGCTTTACCTGTTCGGTAGCCTGTTTCCTTAGCTCTTCAACCCTTGCTTCCGGATCCTTGCTCTTGGCATATTTCAGTTCGATGATATAAGAGTGGAGCATGTCGGAATAAA
>DCBP01000047.1 GCA_002314055.1 Prevotella sp. UBA1104 | reverse complement strand
TTGTGAATAGCTACTTAATATAAGCAGAAAAACATATTACCCTCTTCTGTTTTTCTTTTCATTCATTTGAGAGGAAAAATGGAAGAGGGATATTCTTATAGGAGATAATGAGTTATATGGAAGAGAATAAAAAACTTCCTGCCGAACTGGAAGCGCGTGTCGGCAGAGCAGTAGAAAACTTCATGCAGGGTTATGGCTGTTGCCAGTCGGTAGTGGCGGCCTTTGCCGACCTCTATGGTATGACCGACGACATGGCAAAACGCGTAGGTGCCGGCTTCGGCGGTGGAGTAGGGCGAATGCGTATGATGTGCGGTGCCGTGTCGGGCATCGTCGTTTTGGTAGGACTCGACTGCGGTCAGACCGAAGGCAGCGACCGCGAAGGCAAGTCGGCATGCTACAAGGTAGTACAGGAATTGCTCGCCAAATCAAAAGCCCAGAATGGTTCATTGATTTGTGCCGAGATACTCGGCATCAACGGCAACGAAAAAGCCGCTTCAAGCTATGTCGCTTCTGCGCGAACGGCAGAGTATTACAAGAAGCGCCCCTGTGCAGCAAAGGTAGAGAGTGCTGCCAGGATATTTGCCGAATATCTGATGACAAGGTAGGGTCGTTTTATATATATAATATGTGTAGGATATAGTGTAAATCAAATAAAGACAAAAATGTTTGCATAATAAATAAAAAAAGAAAGAAAACATTTTGTAGAAAAGAAAATATACACTACATTTGCACATGACTCTCAAGTCCAAGTACAGAACTTTGAATGACATTCAAGAACTAAACTGGACAAGCCAACGCCGAGCTAAACTGGTGAGTCAAAAAATGATAAATCAGTAACAGCGGGCAATGGGTGGGAAGAGAGTACAGACATATTGAAGGCGTTTACTCATAACGCTCTGTTCATGACGAGTCGAATCTTGCAAATTCAAAATCAAAGTCTTGAGCTGAGGCGACGGTAGATGTCCCGGGTGTGGTTTATTCACAGTCAATATGGTTAAGGTAAGGATATGTTGTACCCTTTCGGGACATATTGTATCCTTACTGTAACCATATTGGCGAGCAATATATACCGAATCGGCGTGGGCTCTGACGTTGTCTGTTCGACTTTGATAGGCAGTGCAAGAGCCTCGACTCGTGGAACGGACAACATGAAGTTCCACGCTTTTTTTATGCCGGTATATAATCCATTATATTTTACCAATATAAAAACTAAAAAACGTGATATCGGGAAATATAAAAACCCTCAAATAAAAATCAGATAGTATGAAAAGAACCCAATCGTTATTAGTATCAATGGCAGTATTGTCTCCGTTGTTGATGATGAGTTGTGCTACCAAGGTAACAGTAGTCGAGCCTGTAGTTACAACGCATGTAGTCTACTCTCCAGGTGAGAATCTTACGGCATTGACAAAAGTTCATGAGACAACCTATAAATGTGATTTCCCTTTTGGTGGCGACAATGGGCGCAATTTGTTCTTTGTTGTGCATGATAACACCGGTTTCTACAACATATACCGCAAGGACAGTCCTACAGGCATGTCGATGAGCCAGATAACGGGAGGACGAAGTCGTAACACTACACCTTCATATAGTGCTGCGACAAATATGGTGGCATTCGACGGCAGACCGGAAGGAACAAGCGTCAGCGATATCTATATCGTCAATGCCTTGCAAGGCGGAGCCTTGACCCAAGTTACGAACACCCCCGACTATCATGAGCAATATCCGTCGATAAGTCGTGACGGAAAGAAAATAGTATATGAGAAGCGACTGAGGACGGCAGACGTGAAAAACACAGAGATATGGATAAAGAACATGCAGACAAACGAAACCACCCAACTCGGATTGGGGCGCACTCCGGCATTTTCGCCAGACGGGCGTAGTATAGTGTTCGTGAAATATTCCAACGACGGGTATAATACATCTATATGTACGATAAACTCAGACGGCAGTAATCTCACGCAGCTGACAGATGCCAGTATGGGAATCGTGTGGCGTCCCTGCTTCAGCCCAGATGGAACAAAAATCGTCTTCCAGTGTAAGAAGCTGGAAAAAGGAGACAACGATCTTTATATAATAGACCGCAACGGAAATAATCTTACACAGATAACGATGAACAAATCGTATGACGGTGAACCGTATTGGGCAAACGACGGTAATATCTACTTTACGAGCGACCGTGGCGGCAAAGACGGACAATATCAGATATGGAGATTCAAATACAATACTCCAAGCATCTCCTATAACACTCCATCCGCAGTTTCTCCGCAGTCATCTCAGCAAAGTAGCGGACAATACGCCACATACCATACCGTAGCCAGCGGAGAGACTATTACCGATATAGCCCGCCGTTATGGCATAACAGTGCGTGATGTCGTGAAGTGGAACAACCTTACGACGATGACCATTAAGCAAGGAATGAAACTAAAAGTATCAGCACAATAATGAACATATATTCACGACTCATTGCAGTAATATTGTTGTCTGTAGCATTTTGCGGTAATGGCAATGCACAGAGATACAAGTCGGAAAGGCTAAGGAAAGCTGTCGAAATGTTAGATCTACATATTCCGGCAGATTCCCTGATGCCCGATACCGCATATTGCATGACATGCCGAGACGGGAACAGGATAACCCTTCGTACAAATTCCATGGGATATGTGGAGCATGTAGGCATCCCCCTGTTTGCTGATTTTATGCGTTTCTTACAGCCGTCGCCGGTATATGACTTCCTTGAATATGCATTGCTCAACTGGAAATATAAGATTACCCCCAATCAACTGTATCTGTCGAGGGTGATATTCAGAACCGGTAGCTGGTCGACCCTTCTGAAAGGAACATTCGACCAATACGACTGTTCGATAGAAAACCGGGAAGACAAAATGTATATTGTTTCGTGGAAGAGAAACGGGAAGGATGTTGCAACAGTAGGTATTCCCATAGAATATGAGTTGCTGAATAATGATACCCGTCGCAGCATGGAGCAGGCATTTATAGATGAGCTGACAGCCTCTGCCCCGGAAATCCGCCGACCTGCGCCACATGGCGCTGACGAGAGCGATTTGTGTATATATGGCACAGAAGGCTTGTTCGTCAAACAAGGTAAATCATATTTGATAGATGCTCTGAACCAGAATGTGTATTATAGTCTCACCACAGTCCGTGAATTTACAGACACTATAGTCAACGGCAACCAAACACGCCTTGCATTGGAATCCGTGCAGCCCGCAGTAGTGAGGTCGAAGGATTATCCGGCAGAAACTTTTGCCAACCTTTTGGAATGCAACGACACTTCGGTGCCAGATATAAATATGGTTATGGATTTTCATCTGAGCAATTACCACCGCAAGACGGTTACTCTTCCGCTGAGCCGGCTGAAGGCAGTTTGTCGCCAGAACGGATGCGAATTCTATTTTGCATGTAATGGAGTGAGCGACAATAAGGTGAGAGGAGTGCTCTTTGCCAGCAACCTGTCGAAAGGGTATAACCACATGATAAGTGTAACCATCCCCATAGACCAGTTGACAGCAGACTCGCCGTCAGTTCATGCCGATGTATATCTGTATATACCTCCGATAGAAAAGTCAAAACTCTTCGGAATAACCCCGAAGAGAAAGTCGAACGCAAAATTCAAACTGCCATGAGAAGAATAAATGCAGCCATCTTCCTCGCACTTGTTTCCGTATTGTCATGCCATGCACAAGAAAACAAGTCGCAACTGTTGCAGCGCATCAACGAGATAAAGAGTCAGAGCGACATCTATTATTGGGACCGCTTTGCCCATGAGAATGCAGATTCAGCCAAGGTGAATGCCACGAAGCGAATGCTTCTCGACATAAATGTAAACAGGAGCGATGCCGAGAAGATATCAGTGGAGAGCATCATGCCGTTTACTAAATATATAAAGGTTGACAGAGGAACATACGTGCAGTTCTTTGCTTACATCAGAAAAGATGAGGCTGCCGCCTTGACCCAGGGGAATGACAATGCCACTCGGCAGCAGAATGATATCCGAGTACAATCGCAACCGATAAGTGCACTGCCGGCAAAGAAATTCGTGCCCGAGGCTTTCGTGCAGAACATTGTTCAGACAAAGATGTTCCAGGATGTATACAGGTTGCTGAAGTCACTCCAGAGTCAGGGGCAAATCCTGCAGCTCGGAAAACTGAAGGACGTAGAAGACTACAGTTCGTTAGACCTAATCCTTTTCGACATCCAGAGCCAGCAGGTCATCACCCTGCTGTCGCCCGTCAACAGTTCGGGGAGGAGGATAAACCTCGTAAATGGAGCAGACGATGCCTTGGATAACTATCCGGCAAACATGACTGCCGTAATATGGTATATAAGAAAGTAGACAATAACTATCGGATATGGATATGAAAAGATTATTGGTATTTATCGCATTTATAGTAACAATGCTGCCGACGACGGCACAAGATGTAAAGCTGACAATAGTAGACGGCATACAAGACCAGACGGCTAAGGCAAGGATGGAAACAGGAATCTCCGGCCTGCTGAGCGAGATAAACCGTGCATGTGCTCAGGAGCGAGACTTGCATCTCGAAAATGTGGATATGGTTCTCAGCGGCAAACATTCGTTGCAGGCTCTTTGGAAGAACCTGCATTTCCTGTGTGAAGAAACGGAAATCGTGGAGCGTTGCCTTACCTCAGCCGAAGGATATGTGGTAAGAAACATATATACAAAGGTCAACCCCATGCAAGAAGGGTATAGCGATGAACCGGAGCGTGCCCTGACGATACGCCTTACACGAAGCGGACAGATAGCAAGCGTGGCGATGGCTGCAAGCGATGCCGTATATGGACGCATCATGGATCAGGGACTGAGCGTTACGGACTTGGAACGCCGTACGACGATATTGAGTTTCGTTGAAAACTACCGTAGCTTCTACGACGAGAAAGACCTGAACGCCATAAACCGTATATTCAGCGACGATGCCATTATAATTACCGGAACCGTGCCTATGACACGGCAGCATACGAGCGACATGCAGTCGTGGCGCAGTCAGATTGTATATAAGGTGCAGAGCAAACCTCAGTATATGAAAGGCCTGGCAGCCAATTTCAAGAGCAATAAATATATAAAGGTAACATTCAGTGATGTAGAAGTGGTAAGGCATCCTGCCAATCCGAATTACTATGGCGTAACGCTCCACCAGCATTGGAAATCCAGCAACTATGAGGACGACGGCTATCTGTTGCTCGTGTGGGAATTCCGCGATGTAGAAGACCCGATAATCCATTACCGTACATGGCAGCCAACGCGTGTCGGCTCCCGTTCGTTGTCGAAAGATGAAATCATAAACATAATGGACTTTAATATCCCTACAGCAAATTAAGCATAAATGATGAACCGGATAATAATATATATAATGTTTTTCTCTTTCCTTTTCCCCCTTTGTGGAGATGCGCAGAAGGCGGCAAAGGTAAAGAGCTTCACGTTGACAAACGACCATATACCGAGCAGCGACCGGCGTAAAGACCTTAACGGAGCCTTGTGTGCGTTGGTGAAAATACAGGTAGTCGACAATATCGAGCGCATTGAGGGAAACAAGATAGGCAGTATCGTTAACCGTGGAGTGGAGAAATGGGTGTATATGTGTAAAGGCTCGCGCAATATGAAGATACATCTTAAAAACCACTTGCCTGTAAGAGTACTTTTCCAAAACTATAAGATTAACGGACTGCAAAGTAACAGAGTTTACGAGATGGTGATAGAAATTCCGGATGCTCCTGTCGCTTCTGTCGTATCAGTGCCGCAGCAGGAGCAACCGGCTGAAGCGAAGTTGCAGAAGATGGTAATCAATTATTCTC
The DNA here is from genome assembly GCA_002314055.1 of Prevotella sp. UBA1104. Classification (GTDB taxonomy): domain Bacteria; phylum Bacteroidota; class Bacteroidia; order Bacteroidales; family Bacteroidaceae; genus Prevotella. The sequence goes on along the minus strand of DCBP01000047.1, from coordinate 5,633 downwards.
CGGCAAACGCCATGGTGCTTGTAGATTCCAAACCATACAAGAGCAACGGCTCTCTGGAACTGCAGCTCCCCGTGGGTGAACATAGTTATATCGTTGCAGCAGAGGGATATACCGTATATGAGGGAACTATAAAACTTAATGAATATGCGCCGGGTATCGTTTCGGCAAATCTTATACCCGATGCAACTGTAGAGCAGAAAGCAGAGGAGACGGAGACGAAGAAGAATAAGAAGAAAAAGAAAAACGTGCTTGGAGCTTTGTCGGTATTTAAGAAGAAAAACGACAATAAAAAGAGTAAGCCGAAGACGGAAAAGAAAGAAAAGGCCCCGAAGTCAAAGAAACAAAAAGGCAGTCATTATGCTCAGATGAAGCTTGAAGAGCAGAGACGTGAAACGGAACAGACGACTGCCGAACTGCAGCAAACTGTGGGTACTGAATCTGCAGTGCTTGTAGCCCCCGCTGTGCCGACAGCATACATAAGTACTCCAGAAGCAATGACTCCGCCGAAGGCATTAAGCAAGTCGTTCAAGTATTCCTACGACGGCGTGATGTTCAAATGCAAGGCACATAAAGGATATGTTACAATTACCGGATGGAACGAGGACGCCTTGAACGTAACGGTACCGTCGCAGGTCGTTTACGACGGCAACAGCTATCCTGTAACCGATATCGACACCCATATCAACGGCAACAACTATTCGGCAAAGATGCTTACGATACAGGAAGGAATAAAGACAATCGAGAAGTTTGCATTCGCCGAATTCCGCAGCCTTGTTGTCGTTACAATTCCTTCCAGCATAAGGTCTATCGGCAAGAATGCCTTCCGCGACAACCGTGGCATGATATTTCATATATCTGGTGGCATAAACGAGCAAGACCTGAGAAAGGGGAACAGCATAAAAATCAAATAGGCTTTAATTAACTTTATAAACATAAAAACTACAATTATGAAGAAACTACTTACAACGGCAATTGCGTTGGCAGTTGGACTTACGGCATCTGCACAAATCACTTGGAATGTAAAACTTGGTGGTGGTATGGCTATGTGTAGTAGCGATGGTGATGGCGACATGAAGGGAAAACTTGTAGGGAAAATCGGTGTCGGCATCGAAAAACCTCTGTCTACCAATTTCTCTCTTATGCCTTCGCTCGAAATTGCACTAAAGGGAACGAAGTGGGAAGACGAGATGTATTATGGTGGCTATAATGTTGACGTTGAGGAAACATATAGTCCTATCTATGTACAGATTCCGATTCTTGCAGCCTATCGCTTTAATATCAGCAACGATTGGAACCTGACCTTAAAAGCTGGTCCTTACTGTGCATACGGTATTACTGGAGACGTAACGGCAAAAGCAAGTATCGACGGTTTGTCAGACTCTGAAAGTCAGGATATGTTCAGCGACTTGGATGCAAAGCGTTTTGATGCCGGTGTAGATGTTGGTGTAGACTTTGAGTACCATCGTTTCGTGTTCGGTCTTGAATACGAAAGAGGTTTCATCAGCTTTGCTCCGAGCGATGCCGATGTAAAGATATACAACCAGGCAGCATACGTAACCGTAGGATACAAATTCTAAAAAGGACTTAGCCTTAATAAACAAATATATATATAAGTATTGTTTAAATCCTTTCCTCTGTGTGGTCTGGTAGTTCATGAACTCTTCACCACACAGAGGAAAATAACAGCAAAAATATGAACTGGATAAATATAAGAACTTTGACGACGGCATTTATAATGTCTGTTTCACTAGCGACGTTTGCGCAATCTAAAGATTTTTCAAATGATGGCATAGCCGGCAAGTATGACGTAACGTCAGATGTCGACGAAAAAACACCAGAAAATACTTCTGATGATAACCCTTGGGTATTTGTTGAAGAGATAGGTCTTGGCTTCCTCAAGGGAGGACCTTCAAACTATTCATATGAGGCGAGTGTCGGTTTTGCCTATCGCTTTCCATACAACCTATATGGAAGTGCACGAATTGGATATAACAGTAGTAATTATAGTGGGAGTGATGGTTCTACAAGTGTAGAAGTGCGCTATCATCTCTTGCAGATACCGTTAGAGGCTGGTTATATGCTTCAGACGTCCAATAAATTATGGGGAATAGTACCATTTGCCGGAATAACGACGAATATCGGCCTTACAGGAAAAGCAAAATCTAAGTCAGGGCGTGATTCAGAAAGTGGCAAGATAAAAATTGGTGGAAAGATAGGTCTGGATGCAAGAGTCGGGTTGCGATTGAGGATTTACGGATTCAATATCTCAGGCTCTTATCATTTCCCTCTTAATGAAAAGCAAGAAGCGTTCTTCGGAGAAGATTCATATCCGGAGGTGTCGATTGCATACGGCTTTTAATGGATATGATTACAGAAATTGCTTTAATATAATCGAATATAAAGTGCATATATTATGAAAACAAAACTTTTGTCTTTTTTTTATGTTGTATTGTTATGTTTTTTTGTCGGATTCACGACTGTCTGTTGTTCAAACGATGAAAATGATGATGTTAACAATACCGAGGTTGTTGGAAATCTGGTGGGTACCTGGAAATACACATTTAGTACGGGTTACCAGCTCGTTACATTCAGGTCCAATGGAAAGGGAACTTTGAAGGAGATAGATTATGCATCAGAAAATTATGAGGATGCTTTCACATATTCTTATAATTCTGACACTCAGATTCTTAAAATATACTGGGAAGATGAAAGTCCTTCGGAATGGCAGATAATCTCTGTTACAAGTAAAAAACTCGTTGTTATAGACGAAGATGGAGAACGAATGACTTTGACAAAACAATAAGTGGATAAATTAGAAAAACAATGAAAAATATAAAAAACAGAATATTAACAGCGGCATTCATAATGTTAGCTTCCGTGACGGCAGTTGCACATGAAACAGAATTGCAGAAAGTGGAAAAACAGCCGGAAACCGTAAAACCTAAAAAATCATTCCAAAAGCATAAGGTATATGCCGGATGGACTGTCGGCGGATGGACTGGAGCAGATTTCAAGGAAGGAGTCATCTCCAGTGAAAATATGGAAGGAGTGATAAACAACAAGACAATATCAAGCTTCCATATAGGAGAGGTGAATGACTTTTATTTCAGCAAGTATCTTTATGCAGGCTGTGGATTCGAATACAACAGAACAGGCTACAAGCAGAAAATGAACATCACTTCAGGAAAGTACTGGAATGATGAGGCTGCAAACTATGAGGGAAACACCACCACGACAGTTACGTTGAATAAACTGTCGATTCCGGTACATTTTGGCGCATATTACAATATTACGCCAAAATTGAAACTCTTTGCTGAAGCAGGACCTTATGTGTCGTACACCATTGCCGGAAGGTCTAAGACTGAGGGTTATCTTATTACACATGAAGACATACATTCCGGCGAGAAACAGGAAATCAGCGAGAAAGACCACGTGGGTAAGGGATACCTTGATACTTACCGCAGATTTGGCTTCGGTGCATCTGCTGCTGCTGGAATATCGTTTCACGGTTTCCTTTTCCAATTCACTTATCAACGTGGCTTGTCAAAGACAATGAGAGATTCAAAGCAGTATGAACAGAACTTCATGTTCTCCTTAGGTTACGAGATTAACGTGAAATAATCAGAGAATATAAACTATAAAATAAAGGATTTGCCCTTGAATGTTGAAAGGGGGCAAGTCTGAAATTCTAATTTGTCAAAGGAAAATGAAACATAGAATTAATCGTCTTTTGCTTATAATGGTTGTTGCTGTATGCAACATTGCTTTTACTGGTTGTAGCAGCGATAGCGACGGATATGAAAATATAGGGTCAAGTGAATTGATCGGCATACTGAAATCTAACAAGTGGATAACAAGAGACGCATCATTTGGAGAGGGTGACAACAATCATGCTTGGTTAGACGTAGAGTCGACAACTTTATATTTTACTTCAGATGACAAAGGTTTTGTTTATTGGACCCAAAAGGACTATGATACTGATCTGGGAAACTCGCGAACCAATGATTATTCTCCTTTTACATATACAGCTTCCGGTAATAAAATTACAATAACCAATGATAATGGTTATACAAACAATCTTGTATATTCCGGAAAATATCTTGTTGAAGGCAGCAGTATATATGATAAATATCCAATGAGCAGCGGAGATTATGATCTGTTGCAGAAAATATCCCCAAAGTCGGGAAAATGTGGATCGGGATTGACATACATTTACTATCCAAAGACTCATTGTCTTAAAATTAGTGGCAATGGTGATATGGATGATTATTCGTCAACCAATCAACCTTGGCACGGTTACTACATAGAACAAGTAGAAATAGAAAACGGATGTACCTCGGTTGGAGCAAATGCTTTCAGGGACAAGTTGCAAATTTCAGAAATTTCATTGCCTTCTACGCTGAAGAAAATCGGTAATAATGCTTTTGCCGGAACATTGATAACGTATATGAATATCCCGAATAATGTAGAAGTAATCGGTGATGGAGCTTTCAGTGGCTGTAGTTATCTTAAAACAGTCCTTCTCAGTGATAATTTGAAGACTATAGGTAAATCAGCTTTCTCTGGCTGCAAGATATCAAATAGCTATTTTTCGATGCCGGCAAATGTTACTTCTGTTGGCGACTATGCTTTTTCTGGCTGGGAAGTCGGGAACATGACATTGAACGATAAACTTGAAACTATCGGACATGGGGCTTTCTCCGGAGTTAAAGGTACCATTAATATACCTAACTCTGTGAAAAGTATTGGAGCACTCGCTTTTGAAGGCTCTTTTACGAAAGTTGTAATTGGTACAGGGTTGAAGAAAATGACTTCTACAGCGTTTGCCCCCAGAGGAGCAGGCAGTTTTTATGTTAACTTAGGTGTCCCTATTGATTTGGATGGTATATATTCAGTCTTTGCGGAAGACAATATTCAAGCACGATGGACACTGTATGTCCCCAAGGGAGCAAAGAATGCGTATTCAAAGAAAAGCTGTTGGAAAGGTTTCAAGGAAATTATTGAAGATGCATCTTTGGTGTCAGGGAATGGTATGCCAGAAAATGATGAGCAAAACAACGGCAATAGTACTTCTAATGAGGGGAAGATTAACGGGTATGATTATGTAGACTTAGGTCTCAGTGTAAAATGGGCTACATGCAACGTCGGTGCAAAAAAACCGGAAGAAAACGGAAACTATTATTGTTATGGGCGCATATTTGAAGAAACCGATACCCCTTCTTCTACACAAAATATATGCGGAAATGGAGATTATGATGTAGCAAGATATAGATGGGGAGACACCTGGAGAACACCGAATTATAAGGAATTTCAAGAATTAGTGGAAAATTGCACTTTTTCTGTCGGTAAAAGCAATGGCGTGTCTGTAATAATAGCAAAAAGTAAAAAGAACAAGAAATCAATATGTTTCCCTTTTTCTGGATATAAGAGAGCATTTAAAAACTATAATCACCCAACATTTGATTATAAGTAACTACTCAGCACCCCTATATATATGAGTAAATGTCTTACTGTTGTACAACAGCAAGAATTGTATTAAATTTCGAATTTCCGTTTTTCATAGCTGTTTCCGCTAAGGAATGTAACTTGGCAAAATCATCGGCTCCACATTCTGTTCTGAAGCAACCGCTGAC
>DCBP01000009.1 GCA_002314055.1 Prevotella sp. UBA1104 | reverse complement strand
GTACGTCAAATTGGACAACCTAGTCCGGAAATATCGACGGCATACCTTATTGGAAAAGAGATGCTTCTACAGAAGTTCCTGTATTTGCAGATGTAAAGCTGACATTCTTAAAAAAGAAAATTTATCCTTTTATTGATTTGCGGATTGGGAAATATCTGACGAATGATAGTGGACTTTATGAGTCTATAGGTCTTGGCTGTAATTTTTCTATAAAAAAACAAGCGGTATATATGTTGGTTTCATATACAACAGGTAAATTTAAATTCCAAGAATTGTATATGAATCGGTATGATTCAGAATTGAAATACTATGATTTTGATTCATCACAGAGTATGCTTTCAATAAAAGTTGGATATTCTTTTTAATAAGGTTTATCAAAATCGTTCAACAAGAGTATTTTCATTGTAGTCAGACATAAACAAATAAAACAGTGTGTAAGAATACTAAAATCCTTGTCTGTAACTATATAGACAAACCTTGTTGCCATTTTGTTTTTGCAGGTTGCAAATGATTTCCCTTGTTTTTTTATGTTTATCGCCCTCTGACAAGTAAAAAAATGCCAAAGGCATTACCAGTGGATTGGCGGGGTTCCGAGAGAGAACTTGTTCTCGTAAGGAAATCCGTCAATACACCGGTAAGCCCGAGGAACGAGGGCTTTACTTATCAGAGGGTGTTTTATTGGTTTTCGTCTAAAATATATTTGTCGCTTCCGATAATAAATATTATCACTCCATGTCCAGGATGAAACAGATTTTTTTTGACTATTCAGTAATTTGTGGACAATTTATTCAGTAATTTATGAGCGTTTTATTCAGTAATTTGTGGAAAGCCGAGATACTGAAAACTAAATTATATTGCTTGATATTCCCTTTGGCACATAATTTGATATCCGCTTTTATATATTGTTATCAATAGAACAGCAGAGTATATGCAGAAAAAGATTGTTGTAATGAACTTCTCCAATGTCTATAAGGAGGAGAGTTTCTATAAGGATGCTGATACTGAATGGATAGACTGTAGCGGAATAAGCGGGACGGACTGCTTCTGCGACGGCGAGGCGGCAGTGGAAATTTGCCGAAGGATAAAGAATGTAAGTCCGCATGGCTTGCATTTCATCGACTCCGGCAACTATCATTATGTGTCGCGCTTCTTTACCGACAAGATTAGGGAGAAGTTTACGCTCGTGGTATTCGACCACCATCCCGACATGCAGCCGCCCTTCTTCGACCAGATACTTACTTGTGGCGACTGGGTGAAGAGCGTGCTCGACACTAACCCGAATGTAGACCGTGTGGTTCTCGTTGGCACTTCCGACGGGCTCATCGCCAACATCCCAGCGGAGTATTCCAGCAGGTTAGTGTGTTTCCCCGAATCAAAGCTCGGCGACCGTCAGGCTTGGCAAGAGTTCTACAATATGCACTTGGCACACCCAATTTACATTTCCGTTGACAAAGACGTGCTCTCGCCTGCCGACGACGCCACAAACTGGGCTCAGGGAACTACGAGACTTCCACAACTGAAGCGCCTGCTCGTTACCCTTCTGCACCACAACAGTCTTATCGGTGTGGACATCTGCGGCGAGTGCAACTATTCCATAAGGGGCATTCTCGACCGAAACGTGCAGGAGAACGACCACGTTAATGCCGAATTGCTGAGAATTGTATCGTCGGCTGAATATTGACAGTCTGCGGTTATTCAAACCTTATCCACATATCCTTGAAATTAAGTCGCATTTTGTTGTGGCAGGTCATTGTTTGAAGTCCAAAGAGGCAGTCATATGAATCATTATTCTGAATGCTGGTTATTTCTATATAAATGCTATCTGCTTTGTATTCGTTTCCTGCTATCTCATAACTCCAGTATGTCGGTAATACTTTTATGCCGATGTGTGCCCCACCAAGTCCTCCAACATTGATGGAATCATTGGCGACTCTACCGGCAAACAGATTTTCGTGATTTTTGTAATAATGGTATTTTAGATTTGTTTCAGACGCACCCGAATCCAAGAGAGCCTTAATCCTGTTGCCAGACAATCCGTCTGTTATTTGCACCATGAATAAATGTTCGGGGGAATAGAAAAAGTTCGGGGCAAATGCAGGTTCTGCAGACATGGCATGCGGAATCGTTAGCTGCATATTCTTGAAGTCAAAACAAATTTCACCCAGCGGCATCATCATTTGGTTTCCTATTACGCAGTTAATATCTATTTCCTTTAACTTTTCATCAACCTTCTCGTTGCCGGTTTTGAAGTCATTTATAAAGAAGGGAACATTTCGAAACGTCACATCTCCAAGCTTTACGGAGTCTACAAATGCAATTTCTTCAGATTTTCCTATACCAAAGCCGTTGAACTGTATTCCTTTTGTCTTTATAATCCTTGCGCCAACGCTCTCCGCCACATCTCTTGTTATCATGTTTATTCCGGCTCCAGTGTCAAATATAACCTTCATGTCCTTGCCGTTAAATTGTGTGCCGATATAAAGATTTTTATGATTTTTGCCCTGCTGGTCGCTGTAATAACGATAGAAAAGACTGGCAGAAGTATCATGCCTTGGCTTTGTAACGGAGAACGCCAGTTGCTCTGAATAAATTCTGTATATGTCTTCAATGTTTACGTAATTCGGATTTGGCTCCACACCCGATTTTCTGTATGCCTCGTTCAGATTGTGCATTATCTTGAAAGCCATCTCGTTGCTTCCCAAGCGGGAATAGTCTTCTGCCATAAAGAATGCAATGGCAGGTATTGATGCACTCAGTTCCTTTTGGTATTTGTCCATAATCACATTGCCCTGCGCTATGGCACTGTCGGGCTGGTTGTAGAACTGACTTATAAAGAATTTCGACAAAGTGTGCAGATATGGTGTTTGCAGATTATACCCATCCTTGGAGTATAATTCTCTAAGCTCGCTCCAGTCGCTGTTGTTCATTGCCATACCGATTCGTTCGTCAATACTGTTGCCTTGCCCGAACGCCATTAGTGCGGAGCATATAAATATGAACGCCGCTGTAATTTTCTTTTTCATAATGCTGAGAATATTATTTTCTGGGTACAAATATACATTTTTTCTGCCTCTCCCCCAAAGAACTTTTATGCATTACTACAGTTTTTTCCCATAAACTCCACAGATGATAGCACGTCTTTTTACCTTACATACCATTATGCGTCATCTTATTATCCGTTTAGTTCAAATGTTACAGCAAGATACTTTCTGTACTTTTATAGGATTACTCCAGTACTTCTATAGGATTACCCGTGTACTTACAACAAGTACTGACAAAGTACTATATGCAGTCAAAATAAAATATACATAAACTTCTGCTCTTTTTGCATATATAATTTGTAAAGCTAACATTAAATGAATAATTTTGCAGATGGATAAATGATAACAACAAGAATATGGAAAATACAAAGAGTTTTATCTTCAGAGTAATAAGCTTTATCGTATTATTGTCGACAACTGTCGGCGCTGATGCCGCCGAAGTGGTATATAGAATAGTGGAATACAACAAGACTACGGGGGAGTTTGTCCTGACCGCAAGCGGAATGGTGCCCAAAGACTCGTGGGCATATTTTGAAAACGACTACGGTGCAACAACGGGCAACCGCTACAACCAGATTCCACGCAACAAGAAGGCTACGCTATATCTTGAGGGATGGCAGGGATGCAAGGTGAAGGCGGTAACGCTGAGCATGTGTTCAAACAACAAGTCGGGACAGGTGGGACTATCGGTTAGCGACGGCGACACCCAGCTATATACCCTGCGCCCGGAAGATTTTGCCAACGACAGTTGGTTCGGACAGTGGGTGTCGAAAGACCTGAACGTTTATGTTGATATAAACAAGAATTTAGACATCCCGGCTTTTGCCACCGACGGGGCAAGCATCACGCTGCAGGGCGGAACAAGCGAAGGCTCCGTGTATATCAATTCCATTGCGATAGAATACGACGAGCCTACTGGAACGGAACTGGAGTCGCCATTGGGATGGACATACGAGAAACTCACGAAGAAGAGCACGCTCAGCGACGGCGATGTACTGATGATATACCGCAACGGCTGTGCTGCAACGGATTTCGACGGAATGGAGACTTCGGGGTATCTTGATGCCATGACAATAGCATCGACAACAGATGTTACAAGTCCCGATGTGCTTCGCTTCACGCTTGGCAAGACTGACGGAAACATGTGGACTATGACCGACCAATCCGGACGACTTCTTGCTGCTGCCGGCAAACAAAAACTGGCATGGAATGAAGGCAATACGCAATGGGCGATAGAACTCGGCTACGATGGGGCAACGATTACAAGCGGCAAGGCAGACAACGGCACTCTGCGATACAATGTTCCGGAAAACAGCTATGCCCGTTTCGCTCTATACACTTCGAAAACTCTCGCCCTACCCTTCCTCTATCGCCGCACGAAGCAGAAAGAAGCAGTATTGTCGCAGTCGATTACTTTTGCAAAATCAGACATGACAGCAAGTCTTGACGAGGGGCACATTGCCCTCACCCCATCATTGCTTCCGACAAATGCCACCGACCGCAGAATTGTTTGGACAAGCAGCAACGATGGCGTGGCAACGGTGAACGGCGGATTCGTAACCCTCCTCTCCGTTGGCGAAACAACAATAACTGCCCGTTCGAAGGATGGCGGAGCCGAAGCAAGCATACGCCTTGTCGTGGCAGAGCCTTCGGCAATAAATTCGGCAAAGCGTGATGCGAACAACAGCAAGGCTGTCTACAAGACAGTGGACCGCAACAATATCGTCATCAAAAAGGGTAACAGTATATATGGTTGCGACGGAGCTATAAGATAAGCATTATGAGCGTTTTTATTTCAATCTTTTATCAATTCTGCAGAGCGGTTCATTTATGCCTCCCATCTCCCTCTTGTATCTCTCGTCGCCACGACACATGTCGAAATCTGCCACGCCCTCTTCTATCCACTCTTTCGATGATTCGAGTATCAACAGAATTCCCGGAGAATAACGACTGAAAGAGGTGTCGATAGCAAGCTTCGGCATTAGGAGATGGTTGCGATGGCGATATACAATCATGAAGGCAGCCGGACGATGATCGATTTCAAGCACATAAAGTTCGGCTGCAGATAGTAGTTTCAAGCTGCGACTTGCACAGCCCGATGAAGTTTCTAACATAGCCTTGACATTGTTTACAACCATAGACAACCAACTTATTCTCTTGTGCCTCCATGCCATTTTGCGACGGAAATATAGCTTCCATAACTCCATAAGATAAGCATCTGACGGCATATCGGTACCACGAAAATGCTTCAGCTCTATTGTTTTGTTGTCAGTTTTCAGATGATTGTATGATTTCCTTATATTCTTGTATATGTTCTTGTGCAGCGACGAAACATATTCGTCGTGGGTAGCAAACTCTGATAGAGGCACGTGGTAACTGCTACGCTCCTTCACACTGGAGCATATCTTACCCATGACTTTGCTAAGCGGTGCAACTTGTGGTACATCAGCAAAACTCAGTTTCAAGCCCTTGTGGCGGCTTCGAATATATGCAGCTATAGAAGAAACAATATCCTCGGAACATTCTTCCACATACGGACATGCCATGTTTAGCACTCCAGCTACACGACACGATGGAATACGGGTCTTTTTCGACATACGGGTTATTGCCATCGGGATAACGGCAAACGGCTGTCCGTTGAGCAGGACGAGGTCATAACTCATTTCTGTTGTCAGCTTGCCAAATCCGCTGGTGATATGACGGAACAGGAACTCGTTCCATTCATACGTCTGATAATAAGTATAGTCAATGTATTTTGTGTTCAATTCTTGCGCTTTTCTGTCAAGCTCAAGCCATTGCTGCTTTATATCATAAATGCTTTTGCAGCAACAGAACGATATATTACAATTCATTATAATCTTTGTAATTTCTTATATTTTTATTCTTAGTATCAATAACATGGGATAGGATTTTACTTGCCTTCACCTTAACAATACCGACAAGCGCCCTTATTATTCTGCAAAGTTACATTTTTAATATATTATCTCAAAAAAAATATAGACAATAATATATATTACCTTATAAATTATACGAGTTAGATGTTTCTACACAATGTGTGTGGAAACTTTTTTGTGGAAATATTCCACACTCACTCCACACATTCCACAACACCACATTTTATGGCATGCATCAATATATACTGATTATCAACAACTTACATAAACATTCAGTTTTTTGGCACGCTGCTTGCACTATAATTAGCGAACGACAACAAGAAGTTCAACAAGAACAAATCCACAGATACAAAGAAACTTGCGGAGGAGTTCCAAGAGAGAATAAAAAACAATTTCAAACAACAATTTAAAGTATAGGAGATTAGAATTATGAAAAAGATGTTTTTCGCAGCAATCGCAGCATTCGCAATGGTTTCAGTAAGCAGTGTTTTCGCAATGAACGCTAAGTATTACAACTCACCAGACGGTTTGGCAAACGACACAACTGCCGACACCACAGTTACAGCTCCTACAGCAGAACCTGCTCCATCAACAGGCAGCACAGCCGGCGACGGAATGTATATCATCAGCGACACGACGGAAGTGCCGACAACGACAACCGATACGCCGACAACGTCAACTGACACTCCGGCTCCGGCAGACACAACCACCTCGCCATCCAGCAATGCACCGGCTACCGGCACCACAGCTGAGTAATGAAAAGATATTGGTTTTATAGGTAAAAGATTTTGATTATATTAGTTGCATAGTATTAATTAATGAGATTCATAAGAAAAGTGAAAGTTTTTGAGAATTGATGTTGTTTATCTGTCCCGCATCCACTTGTAGAAAGCCGATGCGGGACTATTTTTATGACATTACATGCTGGTAAAAAACAACTAACCTGTATTATTCATAGGATAGGATATTATATATTCACAATGTATATTATCCGATGAATTATACAAGCTAATATCATTATATCTATGTAACCTTCTGCCGTTAATAAATAAATTTGTAAGTTTGCAGCCGAAAAAGGCAAATTTGCTCCATACACACATTAAGGATTTTCATAATGATAAAGTTCGACATCACTGGAAAAGCCACCATCGGCTACATATTCATGACTGCTATCATTATTCTCGCCGGATGGCTCGTTTACGGCAACACGCAGTCGGTAATGCTCATCAATAAGGCTGAGGAGCAGTTCTTGTCGCGCCGAAACCTGACCGACAGTATGGTGTACAGCGTGCTCGATGTCAATAATAAGGAAAGGGCAATATGCCTCGGACTGTCCGATAAGCTGCCGGAATTCAACAATGCCGTGGAGCGTACCCTTGTCATCGCCGATTCGCTGAAAAAATCTCTCGGCGACGACAGTGACACCGCACGTATCGACTCTCTGAAATATCTCGTGGAACTGAAACGTCAGAACACGTTCCTATTGATGGAAACAATGGGCAATACCGATGCCGACAAGTTTTATAAGGAAAAGGTGAAGAGTCTGAGTCAGGGACAAGACTCGGTGATGATGAAACAAAAGGCTGTAGAGATTAAAGAGGACAAGGAGACCGTATATGAGGTGGAAAAAACGAAAAAGACCTTCTTTGCAAGACTTGCCGATGCCTTTCGCCGACAGCGCAACGACACAGTGCATGTGGCACGCCACTCAAGAAAGAATGTCAGCGACTCCGTTAGCCATAGCGTTGACATATCCGATACCATTGCCAACGTGCTGAACGACATACGCCAACAGCAAGCCATGAACGAGCAGCGGGCCAACAGCAATATCAAGCGAGGGGAACAACGCCAGCAGATTGTAGGTATGGAACTGACTCAACGTATCTCGCAGATAATGGCAGATATCCGTTCTGATGAACACGCCGCCCTACAGCAGTCGCTCGACAATGATATGGCGGCACGCCGAAGCGTGTTGTTCAAAATACTGTTGCTGGCTATTGCCGCTGCAGCTACATCCGTCTTTCTTTCTTTTTATATTAAAAGGAGCATACGCCGCGAAAGGGAATACAGACACGAGATTGAGGAAGCAAGAGACGAAACGGAGCGCATCATGAAACAGCGCGAACAGCTGCTGCTCACCATTACTCACGACATCAAGGCTCCGGCGGCTTCTATCTCCGGATTTATAGAACTGATAAAGGATTCGCGTTTGGACCAACAGACAAAACTCTTTATCGACAATATCGGAGCTTCAGCAAGACACCTGCTCAGTCTGGTGGGGGCATTGCTCGACTTCCATCGTCTGGATGCCGGAAAAGTGGAGCCTCATCCTGTTCCGTTCCGCCCGGCACGCCTACTTTCTGACTGCGTTACGGCGATGATGCCACAGGCTGAAGAAAAGGGACTGAAACTGCTTCTGCATGCCGACGACAAGAATTTGGACAATATCTACAAGGGCGACACCTTCAGAATAAAACAGATTATAGACAACCTAACGAGCAATGCCATAAAATATACTGCAGAAGGTAGTGTGACTGTAGGCTGCGACATGGGGGCTACAACGGTAGACGGCAAGCAATGGATTAGCATCAGCGTGAAAGACACGGGCTGCGGAATGACAAAGGAGGAATGCAAAAGAGTGTTCAAGGCATTCACCAGACTTGCCGGTGCACAGGGCACGGAAGGCGTTGGACTGGGACTTTCCATTACAAAGGAACTTGTCGGGATGCTCGGCGGAAAGATTAAACTCGAGTCGTCGAAAGGGAAAGGTAGCTGCTTTACCGTTTTTCTGCCCCTGGAGATAGAAAAGAACAATTCTGTGGAGACTCCAACAAACGAGTCGGAAACAGTATCCGGCACAATAAGTTGCAAAAGGATTCTTATAGTCGACGATGACACCCTGCAACTGAAGTTGCTTGCTGAAATGCTGAAGAGAATTGACAACAAAGATACACTGACCGTAAAGACTACTACTCATGCCCATGAGGCTTTAGACGCCATAGGTTCTTTCAAACCGGAAATTATGTTTGTCGATATTGAAATGCCGGAAATGAACGGAATGGAGGTTGTCAGTAGAATCGGAAAGAGGCAGAATCTAAAGGTATATGCCATGACCGCCCACGAACCGACTATCAAGGACGAACTTCTCGGTAAAGGTTTTGACGGATGCCTCTTCAAACCTTTCAGCATCAGCCAGCTTGCCAAGGTTCTGCATTTTGACAGCTCTGATATAGGGATGAAGGAAGAAGCGACCGACAGATTCTGCCAGCTGACGGCATTTGCCGATGGCGACAAGGATGCCGAGAAGGAGATTTTCGGCAGCTATATCTCCGAACTTGAGAATTTTATCTCTGTTCTGCAAAACTGCGAAGAGAAGGACTTGCGACACACTGTGGCTCATGTTGCCCACAAATCGCTACCGCTGATGAAGATGATCGGCTCGGAGATATGCGGGTTGCTTGTCGATTTATCACCAGAGAACATCGGGAAACTTGCCGACAACAATCTGAAGTCTAAGATAAAGATTATTGTAGGAGAGTTCCACAAGATTGCAGACGAGATGAAGGAGAGAATCTAAATACCGTATTTCTGCAATTTGTTATAGAGCGTCTTGCGGTCCACGCCAAGCAGCAAAGCAGCCTTCGACTTGTTGCCTCCACTGGAGCGCAATGCCGAAAGGATACGTTCTTTCTCCTCGTCGCCATTGCGAAGCGAAAGGTCTTTAGGGACGGCGGCAGTATGAGTCATCGACATGTTGAGCTGCTCCACTCCTATTTTGTCGCCGCGACAAAGCAACACGCTGCGTTTCACCACATTGTTCAGCTCTCGCAGGTTTCCTGGCCAGTCGTAGCGCATGAGCATCTCTGATGCCTTGGCGTCGAAACCAATAATATTGCGCCCAAGTTCCTCGTTGGCAAGCCGTAGAAAGAGATTGGCAAAAAGGAAAATATCCGTGCCGCGGTCTTTCAGCGCCGGCATATATATGGTGAATTCATTGATGCGGTGGTAGAGATCCTCGCGGAACGTGCCTTCGGCAACAGCTTTCTCCAGATTTTCATTAGTGGCGCAGACAAGGCGGATATCAACATCAATCTCTTTTGTCGACCCGAGCGGACGGATTTTACGTTCCTGTATTGCCCTCAGCAGCTGCACTTGCACGTCGTATGACAGGTTTCCCACTTCATCGAGAAACAGCGTTCCGCCGTTTGCAACCTCAAAGGCTCCCTTCTTGTCGGTTACGGCTCCCGTAAATGCACCCTTGGCATGACCGAAGAATTCTGATGCCGCAACATCCTTTGGTATCGCTCCGCAGTCAAGGGCAAAAAACGGTTTGTCTTTCCGTTGGCTCAGCTCGTGTATGCGGTGGGCTACATACTCCTTTCCCGTGCCGCTTGCTCCGAGGATTAACACCGACATCGGTGTCGGGGCAACAAGTCTGACATAATCGTATAGCTGCTTCGACACCTCGCTCGTTCCCTCGATATAGCGTGATTGAGCAGACGATGCTTCGCCCTTATCTTCGCTTGCTGTTTTGTTTGAAGAATTCCGTTCGCTTCCGCCCCTTTCTTTGCCAGCCGCAACAGGAGCCGAAACCGCCATATCATCTGCAGCACTTATCGCGTCGTTTATCTTCTGCAAGAGGATATCCGGCTGCACGGGCTTTGCGATATAGTCGCTGGCTCCCGACTTCATGGCGAGCACGGCATTCTGTACCTCGGCATAGCTCGTCATCACGATAAACGGTATTTCTATGCCGTTCTTGCGCATCCAGTCGAGAAGAAACAGTCCGTCGTGGTCGGGCAATCTCAAATCCGACAACACCAAATGGTATTGCTTCTCGGAGTTTATCATCTTTGCCGCAGCACCGACGCTGCTTACTTTGTCTACGTCAAACCCTTTCTTCTGGAGCCATTTCTGCATCATCACAGAATAGGCTATATCATCTTCAACGATCAATAAGCTATACATAAAAACTTATCCTTAACTCTAATAAAAATTCATGCTACAATCTTCAGGATGCAAAATTACACAAAAGTTTTAGTTTGTATGTATTCTAATCTTTTTTTATTCAATAATCTTTATTTCCATAGGGTTGTGTGTCATCGACGAAACGACGCGCAACACCTTGTATTTGTCTTTCACTAATGTAGGTACGGTAAGCCATTCACCAGTGCTTGTTTCTACTTGGTTGTTTGCTACCTTGCTGCTTGTAATGATAGGGAACTTGCCAACTTTGATGTTCGTCTTCTTCACTTTGTCTATACCAATATGTTCAACTACATCCAGGAATGTAAATATCGTGTCTGACCCGTGCGTAAAAACTTTATTGTCCAATGTAACTTCAAGCTGTACCTTTTTCTTCTTTTGCTTAGTCTCCGACTTTTTTGTAGAGACGGGTTCAAGAGTGTCAAAGTCGCCAAGTTCCACCTTTACATCCATTCCGAGTTGATTGATGACAGACACCATTTGCATGTATTTCTGCCTTGTATCGCTCTGTGCCATCAAGAACCATTTGTCGTCAATCTTTTTAGTCCATTTGGCATAGCGTGGATTAACCTCTTGTGAAACCAATGGTATATGGCAGACTTCCATGTTCAGTTGTGCAACTCTTTCAGCTCCAATCTTGCAAATTGCATCAATCATTGTCTGCGTGGCACTTGTATTGCAGATTTGTGTTCCGTCGGGAAAAGATATTCTAAGCCTTTGTCTTTTCTCGCGCACTTGGATTTTCTTATCTTCTTTAATGTCAGATTTATTTTCACTCTTAAATCTGCTGACAGGAATTTCTATGGAGATAAGATTACCGGCCTTTTCCGCCCCTTCCATTTGTATTCTTGCCTTTTCTTGCATTTCACTGAAAAGTTTTTCCTTTTTGCTTATGTGCAGTGTTTTCTCTCCGCTCTCGGTTTCTTGTTTTATTGGTGTATCGAAAAAGCTATCGTCGAAAAGCGACAATTGTCTTTCGTCTTGCATTTTTTTTGTCATAACTATTTTGTATATTATTACAATGGTTTTTCACTATTCTTCGACAAAAATACAAAAACAATCTGAAAAAACCGTTTTTATACTGTAATTTGTCCAAAAGTCAAAAGAAAAAACAAAAAATGTTTGGTTCTTCTCAAATTTTAGTACAAGTTCTTTCTTTTATAGAAAAACGTCATCAGACAAATTCCAGAACTCCATTTTACGTATAGTGATAAATGTCTCCTCAAACCTATATACATAAATGTACTAAAATTTGAGAAGAGCCAAATGTTTTTTGGTGATTTTACCCTCACACCCTCACCAATCGTCTTGAAAGCCTCTGTTTATCGGAGCTCTGAGGTGTGAGGGATAGTGTGAGGGGTCGATGCTTACCCCTCACACTTTTCAACGAGGACGTATCTCATGCCCAAAGCCTATTTTCTTCTCATAAGAGCCATCAGATTGGGATTTGCCCTCGCTTCCCGAAGGTCTCTTCCAATCATGGGTATTCCAACAGATTCTTGCTATTTTTTCCATACTCCGTTATTTTGCTTGCAAAAGTAACATTGGTCAGTGCAGCCTTTCTGCACTAACCAATTTATTTTTTAATCACGATGCTTTTCCTCTGCCGCAAAGGCGTAAGAAGAACCTTTGTCCTCTGGAAGTTTATATGGAACAACCTCGGCAGCTCCATCCCCATCTCGACCTGCCATCTCCAAGTCTGTGATAGAGTAAGCGGTAACATAAAGATACAATGCTGTAACAATCTTGATACCTGCGTTCACTTCCTCATCTGACGAACAAGGGGCATTATGCGCCTCGTCATTTCTCCAGTTTCTAACCATCTGGAGATAAGTAGAGAACTTCTTGCCATCATCATCCGTGGAATACTTCAAGTTCCACAGACACTTGAAAGCATGGATGGCATCGGCAAGACCAGGTTCCTTGCCGTCCTGACCTTGAATCTCGTCATCATTCATCAAGAAATAGAGTTTCTTCAAGAATGCCTCATATTTCTGAACCAGCGAGTTGAAGAAGGTATATCTTACTATTGGAGTGATATTTGGATTGGCGTAGATATTGTTCAACGCTTCCTTCAACAGCATGTCTATGCCATCCAGTTTTGGAATGCTAACAGTGTTCAGCACAAAGAAGAGATTGTCGATGATCTCTGGCAAACTTCTCATCTTGCTACAAACACCAGCCATCTCTCCCTGCATAACCTCGACGAGCTTTTCCTTCAGCACGGCTTCATCATATATAAAACTTGAAGTTGCGGCAGCTTGCTTCGCTACAGCCTCAACAAACTTCCCTACCAAGGTCAAGGCAAAGCCCTTCTCCTTGTCCAATATTTCCTTGAAGTGATAATACTTGTCTATCTGGTCGATGATGGCATCGCCAAACTTCTCCTTACAGATGTTTACCATAACATCGTATGAGTTGCCAGCTCGTGCGGCATCAACCACCTCTGGGTCACTCAGCAACTCTTCCCATATTTGCTTGATAATCTTGTCATTCTCATTGAGAATCGAGGCGAAAGGACTGTTCACCATATCAAGAAGCTCTGCCACGGTTTTCTTCTCGTCCTCCACTTTCTTTCCGACCTCACCTATACGTGTTGCCTTCAACTCCGTAGGGGAATCTTCGAGTTCGATAGCTCCATCAAAAGAAAGCTGTATTCTCAACTTGTCCAAGTCTATCATGCCCATCAGCTCCATCGGCAGGGTTTCTTTGGTGTATGGCAAATACTTATAGAACACCTTGCAGAATACATAGAACTTCTCCAACTCTGGGTCTGTGAAGTCCATGAGTTGAGCCAAGAAACCATACTGGCGGACAAAACGGTTCACCTCCTTTCGATACTTGTCCTTGTCTTCATCCGACAACGGAGCCACTCTCTCTTTCACAATTTTCAAAAGGATAGACGGAACTCCACTCACTCTCACCTTATCTATCATCCTGCTGCAAACATCGTTTATCTCATCTTCATTGAAAATGTTCCACCTTTCAACATCTTCTTTCAATGTATACACACGTTGTTCATCCACGTCACCCATAAGTGTCGTCACGGTGTAGTACTTGTTGAAAGCCTTTTTTACAGAATCCTCATCATTGCGGAAGTCCACCACAAGCGTGTCTTCCTTGTATGGCCAATAGGTACGATTCAATCGTGACAGGGTCTGAATGCACTGGATGCCACCCAAGCTACGATCAACGAACATGGTATGAAGCAACTTTTGGTCGAAACCGGTTTGGAACTTCTCGGCAACAATCAAAATCTTGTAATCGTCTTCCTTGAACTTCTCGGCGATGTCATTGTCCGTAACGCCATCGTCATTCATGTTTGCCTCGGTACATTTATTGCCATTGCTGTCGATAACATAACCCGTGAAAGCCACCAAGGTCTTAATGGAACCATGATACTCCTCCTTGATAATGCGATCTATGATTTGCTTGTAGTCGGCAGCCGACTGTCGAGAGTCACACACAACCATTGCTTTTGCTTGATGGTTTATCTTTTTGATTGTATGCTTCATGAACTGGTCAACTATCATGCTCGCTTTTCTCAACTTGATATACTTGTTCTTGCCCAACCACTCACCAATCACCTTCAAGGCTTTCTTTTGTTCAAAGAGTTTGTCCTTGTCTTCGTCTGGATGCTTCTCTATCAACTCAAATTTGGTCTTATAGCTTTTGTAGTTCTGCGTCACGTCAAGGATAAACTTCTCGTCTATGGCCTGTTTCATGGAATACAAGTCGTGTGGCTCCTTGCCGTCCTTGCCATAGAGTACATAAGTCTTGTCTTTTGGCGTTGCTGTGAAGGCAAAATACGAGATATGTTTCATCATCTTTCTATAGCTCTGCATCTGAGCCATCAGTGCATCAAGCGGACTGTCGTATTCCTCTGGGTCATAATCTCCAATCTTCTCCAAGTCTTCCTTGGTTGAAAGGGCATTAACCAGGTCTTTTGCTGCCTCGTTGCCAACTGCAGTATGTGCCTCGTCAACAATTATTGCATACTTCTTAGACTTCTCATGTTTGAGATAATCAAGGGCATAGGCAAATTTCTGAACAGTAGATATGATGATTCTGTTTTCACCGTTCAAGGCATCAGCCAATTTCTTGGAGCCTTTGCGTATGTCCTTCACTGTTCCTGCCGTTGTCTCGAAGTTCACCACATCCTCCGCCATATTGCGATTGAGCACAATACGGTCTGTCACCATGATGATGCTGTCAAAAATGGATGTCTTGTCAGCATTAGCCATGTTGGCAAGCTGATGCGCAAGCCAGGCCATCGTCTTTGTTTTTCCACTTCCTGCAGAGTGTTGAACCAAGTAGTTATTGCCAGGACCTTCCTCACGAACCAATCGACGCAGTTTGCGTACTGCACGAAGCTGATGAAAGCGAGGGAAGATAACTACTATACGTTTCTTTTGTTCCTTTTTACCGTTGATTTCTTCCTCGTATGTCTCTTCGTACCGCTTTATGAAGTTGTCAAGTATGTCGAGTACGGAGTCGGCTTGTAGTATATCCTGCCACATATAGGCTGTGGGGTATTCGCCTTCGATTGGAGGATTGACAGCCTCACGATTGAATGGCAGGAACGATGTTTCTTCGCCATTCAACTTTGTGGTCATAAACACATACTGATTGTCCATCACGAAATGTACCAAGCAGTTACGCAACATGCGATTCTGCGGATTGCGGTTCTCCTTGTATTGCTTTATGCCGTGTGTATAGTTCTGGCCTGTGCCTTCGTTTTTCAGCTCGAAAGTAAACAGTGGTATGCCGTTCAGCAAGATACACATATCCAGTTCGTTGCCGCTGTCCTTGCCTAAAGAATAGCGCATTTGGCGTACAACACTGAAACGGTTGGCGCGATAAAGCCGATAATTGTCCGTCTCTTCACTTTCAAGAACAGGCTTGAACTGGCAAAACTTCACTTTTGCACCACTAACCGTAAAACCTTTACGCATGATTGTAAGGATGCTTTCTCCTCTGTCAATACGTTTATTGTATTCACGGATTACTGTTGCCGTTTCCTGTCCTGGGAAATGCTTGGATAATTTTGCCCACAAAACAGGCTGCTGGCGCAGGAACAGCTCTAGCATCTCCACATCACACAGCTTTTCTATATCAAACTGTGCGCTGCTTCTTTGGTTGTAGAGGTCGCTATTAGCAAGATAACTTGCAATATGCTCCTCAAAAGTTGTTTCGTTCAAGAGATTATCCATTGTTGTTAGTTTTATATCTTGAAATAAATATTCTTTTGTATTTTGCAATTCATCGGTCATGACCGATGAAATTACTTCCACTTTCTGCCATTCTTTTCACTTCGTTGATTTCATAAATCAACTGTTCTTTTGTTGGCAGATAGAGTTGGTACTTGCTGGCAAGGATAGTCTTGTTATTTTCTGGCAAGGCAAGTTTTACTGCCGTATCATTTTTTTCGGTACAGAGCAAAATGCCAATGGTGGGATTCTCATCAGCAGTCTTCTCATAACGGTCGTAGTAGTTTACATAAAGTTGCAACTGCCCGAGGTCTTGATGTGTCAGTTTATGGTTTTTTATCTCAATCACCACAAATGAACGTAGCAAGCGATTATAGAAGACCAAATCGGCAAAATACTCATCATCTTCTATCAAAAGCCGCTTTTGCCTGGCAACAAAAGAAAAGCCCTTGCCCATTTCGAGCAAGAAGTCGGCTATATGTGAGATGATGGCACTCTCCAAATCCTTCTCATAATAAGAGGCTTTACGTTCCAAGCCCAAGAACTCCAACACCATTGGGTCTTTTATAATCTCCTGTGGTGTCTCAGGTATGCGTTCTTTGCGTGCCACGGCAAGTACAGACTCCTTATCGTTGCTCATCAATAGACGTTCGTACAGCATAGAGTTGATTTGGCGTTCAAGCTGACGTCCTGTCCATCCTTCGTTCACAGCCTCCAACTCATAATACTCTCGCTTGTCGGGGTCAGGGATTTGTATAAGCATTCTGTATTGCGACCAATTCAATTGTGAACGCAGTGCGTTCACAATTGGATAAGTTTTGTAAAATTGACGACAAAAGTTAAGTTGTCGCTCTCCAAATCCACTTCCATATTCTGGCTCAATTTCCTTAGCAAGACTCTTTATTAGGAACTTGCCATATTCGGCACGTTCTTTTCCTTGCTGTTCTTTTTCTACAATACGTTGCCCTATAGCCCAGTACATTTGTACTCGGCAAAAGTCAACACTGCGCACGGCATTGGTACGAGCTGTGTTGATAATGGATTTTATTTCGTTGACAAAACCTTGAAGAGTGATGTCTTGTTTATTTTTATCTATCATGTTATATTTTATATAAATATCCTTTGCTTCTTGCAATTCGTCGGTCATGACCGACGAATTAGATTATCATCAAGAGACCTTACGCTTGCCTGTTACAACTTCAGTGATGAGACTCTGCTTGTATTCCTGCAAGAGTTCCACTTGGTGTTGGGCTTTGGAAAGAACATTATCAATTGAAGCACATCTTTTATTAAGATAATTGGCTATATCATTTTGCTCTTTTATGGAAGGATAAGGAAAAGCTATATTTTTAATTACATTCACTGCGATTCCTGGTTGTGCTGCCGTTTGCGAATATCTATTAAAATCACAAGTACGCATTGTTTCTCCTAACCATACAACATTTTCTCCATGCAAAGGATAAGAAACTATAGCATGTTCCGAGGCATAGAATCGCCCATTCGCATAATTAATATTACCACATAAAGCCCCTTGTCTTCCTATTAAAACATGTAAACCCTCGTTTGTGTACTTATCTGTATAGCCCCTAAAGCCATTACCACCATATACTGGATATTCACCTTCATCCTTAAAATCAGAAGGCTTTATTGTATCTCCACTTTGCAAAAATGTGATGTACTTTAGCTTTTTAATCTCCCAATGCTTTGGCACTTCTCCAATCCATTCCACTCCCGAATCTTTCATTTCTACATTCGGGTTAAGCCCTTTCGTAACGGCATGAGTGA